>JAIBDV010000189.1 GCA_024686055.1 Neptuniibacter sp. | reverse complement strand
CGGCATTTCACCGGTATCCGTGCGAACGATCTCATATTCCAGCAGGCCTTGGTAGATGAAGCCGGTATCGCCCTCGGCACAGGAGGCAGTAGCCTCTGTGCCATCCTGCAACACCTCGGTAGCATCACCACAGCCGACAATGGCCGGGATACCCAGTTCGCGGGCGATAATCGCCGCATGTCAGGTGCGCCCGCCCCGGTTGGTAACAATGGCGGCGGCCCGCTTCATCACCGGTTCCCAGTCCGGGTCGGTCATATCGGTGACCAGCACATCGCCTGGCTGCACCTGGTCCATCTCGGCCAGGCTGTGCACGATACGCACCTTGCCGGAGCCGATACGGTGGCCCACGGAGCGGCCTTCGATCAGGACTTTGCCGGTCTCTTTGAGCAGGAAGCGCTCGATAACATTGCCATCCTCACGGCTACGGACGGTCTCCGGGCGGGCCTGGACGATGTACAGCTGACCGTCGTCGCCATCTTTGGCCCACTCGATATCCATCGGCCGCGCGTAGTGCTCTTCGATTCTGACCGCCAGCTTTGCCAGCGCCTGCACATCGGCATCGTTAAGGGAAAACCTGTTCCGCTCGCGTACCGGGACGGACACGGTTTCAACGGCGTTGCCTTCACTGCCGTACACCATCTTGATCGCTTTGGAACCCAGGTTGCGGCGCAAAATAGCCGGTAAGCCCTGGTTAAGCGTCGGCTTATAGACGTAGAATTCATCCGGGTTTACGGCACCCTGCACCACGGTTTCACCCAGCCCGTAGGCGGAGGTGATCAACACGGCATGCTTAAAGCCGGACTCAGTGTCCAGGGTGAACATCACGCCGGAAGATGCAGTTTCACTGCGCACCATTTTTTGCACGCCTGCAGAGAGCGCAACGTCATGGTGTTCGTACTGCTGGTGAACCCGATAGGAGATGGCGCGGTCGTTATAGAGTGAGGCGAATACCTCACGAATTGCCTGTTTGATCGCATCCAGTCCGCGGACATTGAGGAAAGTTTCCTGTTGTCCGGCAAAGGAGGCGTCGGGCAGATCTTCTGCCGTGGCAGATGAACGCACGGCTACGGCCATATCGGGGTTGCCAGCTGAGAGTTCAGCCCAGGCGCTGTCGATATCGGCTTCCAGTGCGTCGGTTAACGGCGCGTCCATAATCCATTGGCGGATTTCGCCACCGGCGCGGGTCAGGGCGGTGATGTTATTGACATCAAGATCCGCCAGCCGGGCATTGATGCGTTCAGTCAGGTCGTTTTGTTGCAGGAAACAGCGAAAAGCATCGGCGGTGGTCGCAAAGCCATTCGGTACCCGAACCTCGGCATCGGCCAGTTCCCTTAGCATCTCCCCCAGTGAGGCGTTTTTACCGCCTACCTGTTCAACATCAGTCATGCCCACCTGATCAAGGCGAAGTACGTTCTGCTGCAAGGTTCTGTCTCCTGAACTTATTGTTTTGAGGTATGTATTCTACTGCAGAATGGGTTATAAATCCGCGAAAGAATAGTGACGGCGATGGTATTGCCATGGCTGGTTATTTTGTCAGCACTGGGGGTTACGGGTACAATGCGCGCCCCTGATGCTGGATGGGCCAGGCGAAGGGATAACGTACAGGTCAGTCAGCAATGAAGCGCAGTGCATTTTTTATTTCCGATGGCACGGGCATTACCGCCGAAGCCCTGGGCCAGAGTCTGTTGGCGCAGTTTGATGGTATCGAGTTTCGTACCATCACCCTGCCCTACATTGATAGCGTGGAAAAGGCCCAGGGTGCGGTGGCTCAGATTGATGCGGCAGCCAGTGATAATGGTCGGCCCATTGTTTTCGATACGGTGGTTAACGAAGACATCCGCAAGGTCATCGCCCAGAGTAGCGGCTTTAATATCGATGTGTTTGCCAGCTTCCTTAAACCGCTGGAACAGGAGTTGAAAACTCACTCCTCTTATACCGTGGGTAAGTCCCATGGCATCCAGGAGATGACCCGCTACAAAGACCGGATTGAGTCGGTCAATTTTGCCATTGATAACGACGACGGCGCGCGGACCCAGCAGTACGACAAGGCTGACATTATTCTGGTGGGCGTATCCCGCTGCGGTAAAACCCCCACCTGTCTGTATATGGCAATGCAGTTTGGCGTGCGTGCGGCGAACTATCCGATTACCGAAGAAGACCTGTCGCAGGATGAGCTTCCGGGCATTCTCAAGCCCTATCAGGACAAGCTGTTTGGTCTGACGATCGACCCCTTCCAGCTGGCCGCCATTCGCCATGAGCGTCGACCCAACAGTCGCTACTCTTCTCTGGATCAGTGTTCGCTGGAAGTTCGCAGTGTCGAGCGGATGCTGAAGAAAGCGCAGATCCAGAAGATCAACACCACGACGTTCTCGATCGAAGAGATCGCTACCCGTATTATTGCGGCCCGCGGGCTTAAACGGGAAGTGGGCTTATAAGGCTGTGCGGTCAGGTGATTGTAGCCTGACAGGGTTTGCGGCTTTATGAATCCCGCTCATTCATTATTGAGTGGTTCTCACCAAACCTTCCAACCGATTGAATTACAATGCTTTGCTGATTAGTTCGATTATCCAGAATACACTGTCATAATCGATCCCGCTGGCCTCGCCGTTTCACCTGAGCGTGTGCCTTAGCCAGCTGACAAACAGACGAAAATGACAGGGACTACCCTGCCCGGCTGGATAGCCGCCGGGTGTGGCGCAGAAGACGTGCCGGTGCCACCCTGTAACCACTAAGAATAATGCACATTCAGACGACGGGAATTCGCTTCGTGACCCAACAAGACAAGACACAACAGCTTTCAGACGCTCTCAAGCAACGTATCCTGATCCTTGATGGTGGCATGGGCACCATGATCCAGGAACGTAAACTGGAGGAAGCGGATTACCGGGGTGAACGTTTCGCCGACTGGCATGTGGATGTTAAAGGCAATAACGATCTGCTGGTGTTGAGCCAGGCCGAGATGATTGGTGAGATTCACGATGAGTATCTGGCTGCCGGCGCCGATATTATCGAGACCAATACTTTTAACGCTACTACCATCGCCATGGCTGACTATGAGATGGAAGCGCTCAGCCGTGAGATTAACGTCGCAGCAGCGCAGATTGCCCGTGCTGCCTGTGATCGCTTTACTGCTGCAACACCGGATCAGCCACGCTATGTGGCGGGTGTACTGGGCCCGACTAACCGTACCTGCTCCATTTCACCTGATGTAAACGACCCGGCGTTTCGTAATGTCACCTTTGATGCGCTGGTTGAAGCTTATACCGAATCGGTTGACGCTCTGATCGAGGGCGGCGCGGATATCATCCTGATCGAAACCATTTTTGACACCCTGAACGCCAAAGCGGCGATCTACGCGGTGGAAACCTACTTTGATAATCACGGCCTGCGCCTGCCGGTGATGATTTCCGGAACGATTACCGATGCCTCCGGCCGTACCCTGTCGGGCCAGACCACTGAAGGTTTCTGGAACTCCATCAGCCACGCCAAGCCGATTTCAGTCGGTTTGAACTGTGCGTTGGGGCCGCAGGAGCTGCGTCAGTATGTACAGGAGCTGTCCCGTGTATCCAGTACCTTTGTTTCAGCCCACCCCAATGCCGGTTTGCCAAATGCCTTTGGTGAATACGATGAAACCCCGCAACAGATGGCGGTTGAGATTTCCGAGTGGGCCCGTTCCGGCTTCCTGAACATTGTCGGCGGTTGCTGTGGCACGACGCCTGAGCATATCCGGGTGATCCGTGAGTCGGTGATCAAAGAAGCGCCGCGCGTATTGCCTGAGCTCCCCGTAGAGTGTCGGCTGGCCGGCCTGGAGCCGATGAACATCGGTGACAGTACCCTGTTTGTTAACGTCGGTGAGCGTACTAACGTGA
The DNA here is from genome assembly GCA_024686055.1 of Neptuniibacter sp. Taxonomy (GTDB): domain Bacteria; phylum Pseudomonadota; class Gammaproteobacteria; order Pseudomonadales; family Balneatricaceae; genus Marinobacterium_C. The sequence goes on along the minus strand of JAIBDV010000189.1, from coordinate 2,487 downwards.
CCGGCTCTGCTAAGTTCAAACGGCTGATTAAAGAGCAGGACTATGAAACTGCGCTGGACATCGCCCGCCAGCAGGTGGAAAACGGTGCCCAGATTATCGACATCAATATGGATGAGGGGATGCTGGACTCTGAAGCCTGCATGGTGCGCTTCCTCAACCTGATTGCTGGTGAACCGGATATCGCCAGGGTGCCGATCATGATCGACTCCTCCAAATGGGAGGTGCTCGAAGCGGGCCTGAAATGTATTCAGGGTAAAGGGGTGGTCAACTCCATCTCGATGAAGGAAGGCATCCCTAACTTCATCGAGCAGGCGCGTAAAATCCGTCGTTACGGTGCGGCGGTGATCGTGATGGCGTTTGATGAAACCGGCCAGGCGGACACCTACGAGCGCAAGATCGAGATCTGTGAGCGCTCCTATCGTATTCTGGTCGATGAGGTGGGCTTCCCGCCAGAAGATATCATCTTTGATCCGAACATCTTTGCCATCGCCACGGGTATTGATGAGCACAATAACTACGCTGTGGACTTTATCCAGGCCACGGGCTGGATCAAACAGAATCTGCCCTACGCCAAGATTTCGGGCGGTGTTTCCAATGTCTCGTTCTCCTTCCGGGGTAACAACCCGGTGCGTGAGGCGATTCACTGTGTGTTCCTCTACCACTGTATTCAAAACGGTATGGACATGGGCATCGTTAACGCGGGACAGCTGGCGATCTACGATGATCTGCCAGAAGAGCTGCGTTTGCACGTTGAAGCCATTGTGCAGAATACCGACCCGGACGGCACCGAGAAGATGCTGGCAATCGCCGAGAAGTATCGGGGCGATGGCGCTGCCGAGGAAGACCCTCAGGCCGCTGAATGGCGCAGCTGGGATGTAAACAAGCGACTGAGCCACGCGCTGGTGAAAGGCATCACCGAGTTCATCGACGAAGATGTGGAAGAGTGTCGTCTTAATCACGAGCGCCCACTGCATGTAATCGAAGGGCCCTTGATGGATGGCATGAACATCGTTGGCGACCTGTTTGGTGCCGGTAAGATGTTCCTGCCCCAGGTGGTGAAATCCGCCCGTGTGATGAAAAAAGCAGTGGCCTGGCTGATGCCGTACATCGAAGAGGAAAAAGGGGATGCTGTCAGCACCTCCGCCGGCAAAATCGTTATGGCGACAGTGAAAGGCGATGTTCACGATATCGGCAAGAATATCGTGGGTGTAGTGCTGCAGTGTAATAACTTCGAGATCATCGACCTGGGTGTGATGGTGTCTGCGGAAACGATTCTGCGCACAGCGCGAGAAGAAAACGCGGATATTATCGGCCTGTCTGGCCTGATCACCCCGTCACTGGACGAGATGGTGCATGTAGCCAAAGAGATGGAGCGCCAGGGCTTTGATATCCCGCTGTTGATCGGCGGGGCTACCACCTCCAAGGCGCATACGGCGGTTAAGATCGACCCGGCACTTAAACGTGACCAGGTGGTACATGTCACCAACGCGTCCCGTGCGGTGGGTGTTGCCTCTACCCTGCTGTCTGAGCGTAAAGCGACTTACGTTAAAGAGATTCAGGAAGATTATGTCTCTGTGCGTGAACGTCATATGGCACGCCAGAATGATAAGCGCCGGGTGAATCTGGAAGCCGCCCGTGCGAACCGGATGCCAATTGAATGGGCTGACTACACGCCACCGGTGCCGGCTAAGCCGGGCCTGCATGTCTATGACGATGTATCACTGGATGTTCTGCTGGACTACTTCGACTGGACGCCGTTCTTTATGTCATGGGAACTGGCAGGGCGTTTCCCGCGGATTCTGGATGATGAAGTGGTGGGCGTTCAGGCTCGGGAGCTGTATGCGGATGCTCAGGAAGTGCTGGCCAAACTGGTAAAAGAGAAACGTCTCAGTGCCAGCGGTGTGGTGGGTATCTTCCCAGCTAACGCAACAGACACTGACGATATCGAGCTGTACACCGATGAGTCGCGCACTGAAGTACTGACCACCCTGCACCACCTGCGCCAGCAGATGGAAAAAGTCGGCGGTAAAGCGAATCACTGTCTGACGGACTTTATCGCCCCTAAATCCAGTGGTAAGGCCGATTACTTTGGCGCCTTTGCAGTGACTGCAGGTCATGGCTGTGATGAGATCGTGGCCGAATATGAAGCGGACCACGATGATTATCACTCCATCATGGTTAAGGCGCTGGCGGACCGCTTTGCCGAAGCCTTTGCTGAGTATATGCATGCTCAGGTGCGCAAAGAGCTGTGGGGCTACGGTGCTGATGAAGGCCTGAGCAACGAAGACATCATCAAAGAGAAATATCAGGGCATTCGCCCGGCGCCTGGTTACCCTGCCTGCCCGGACCACACCGAAAAAGGCCTGCTGTGGGAGCTGCTTGACGTTGAAGCCAACACCGGTATGACTCTGACTGACAGCTACGCCATGATGCCTGCTGCATCGGTATCGGGCTGGTACTTCAGCCATCCGCAATCGCAGTACTTCG
>JAIBDV010000225.1 GCA_024686055.1 Neptuniibacter sp. | reverse complement strand
TATACCTACGGATATCTGCTTCAGCTTTGCGGGCCTGATGCAACGTGGTGGCGGCACAGGTCCGCATAAAGACGGCTGGGGTATCGCATTTTATGAGGGCAGGGCGATGCGCTGTTTTCATGACCCTAACCCCAGCGTGGAATCTGAGATTGCCCGGTTGGTAAAGAACTACCCGATCAAAAGCAAGGTGGTGATCAGCCATATCCGCCAGGCCAATGTGGGCAGTATCTGCCTGGAAAACACCCATCCCTTTTCCCGGGAACTCTGGGGCCGGACCTGGACGTATGCCCATAACGGTCAGCTGGAAAAAACACTGTTTGACTGGCCGCTGAGTTTTTATCAACCCGTGGGTACCACCGATAGTGAGTACGCGTTCTGCTGGCTGCTGGGTGAGATCAGAGCGCAGTTCCCCCAGCCACCGGAGGATGTCTGTGAGCTGGCGGACTTTATTCAGTCACGCTGTGACCAGTTGCGCAGCCTGGGTGTGTTCAATATGTTGCTCAGTGAGTCTGAGCACCTGTTTGCGTATTGCACCACCAAACTGTCCTGGCTGACCCGTCGCGCCCCCTTTGGCGAAGCGTCGTTGAAAGACTGCGAGATGACGGTCGATTTCTATAAAGAAACCACGTTAAACGACGTGGTGACGGTGATCGCAACGGAGCCGCTGACTGAGCACGAACAGTGGACGGCTCTGACCACCGGCCAGATGGTGGTGTTCCATGACGGTGACCCGTTACTGGAACGTTGTGCCAGAGGCTGACTGATTGCCCTCGGGCATGCCTGGCCAGGAAACTGTATACTCACAGGCCCCTTTTTGGGGCCTTTTGTTTATCTGCTTTGAGTTCTATTGACTGTGACTGATCAACTGACCCCGCTGTACCAGGCGCTGGATGGCTGTATGCTGGCCGACCGTTTCCCACTGCGTAAACGTTTGCAGCAGCTGAAACGGCGGCTGGACAAAAATGAGCCGTCTGACCAGATGCTGACAGAGATCCAGGCCAAACTTGAACGCTCGGCTGCCCGTGTAGCGCAGCGTAAGCAACAGCTGGGGGATATCCAGTACCCGGATCTGCCGATCAGTCACAAGCGCGATGATATCAGTGCCGCCATTGCTGACAATCAGGTGGTGATTATTGCGGGTGAAACCGGCTCGGGCAAAACCACCCAGCTGCCGAAAATCTGTCTGGAGCTAGGGCTGGGTATCAGAGGGCGGATTGGCCACACCCAGCCACGTCGGCTTGCGGCCCGTACGGTCGCTACCCGTATCGCCGAAGAGTTGCACTGCCAGCTGGGTACGATGGTGGGCTATCAGGTTCGCTTTACTGAACAGGCTAATGAAAACACCCTGGTCAAACTGATGACCGACGGTATTCTGCTGGCTGAAACGCAGCATGATCACCTGCTTAACCAGTATGAAGTGCTGATTATTGATGAGGCGCACGAGCGCAGCCTCAATATCGATTTTCTGCTGGGTTACCTCAAGCGGATCCTGCCGAAGCGCCCTGATCTGAAAGTGATTGTGACCTCGGCGACTATCGATCTGGAGCGCTTCTCGCAGCACTTTGATAATGCGCCAATCATCGAAGTATCCGGCCGTACCTTCCCGGTTGATGTGTTATATCGGCCGTTACTGGATGAAAGCAGCGAGCATGATGTCGGTGTTAATCAGACCGAAGGTATCTTGCGTGCGGTGCACGAGCTGGAGCAACTCGAGCGCGAGCGGCGCGCGCCACGGGGTGATATTCTGGTGTTTCTCAGCGGTGAGCGGGAAATTCGGGAAACGGCTGAGTACCTGCGTAAAGCGGAGCTGCGAGACTGCCAGGTGTTGCCGCTGTATGCCCGTCTGAGTGTGGCGGAGCAGAATAAGATCTTCCAGACTAACCGTGGTGTCGGGCGGCGTATTGTGCTGGCCACCAACGTGGCGGAAACCTCGCTGACGGTGCCAGGCATTCGTTATGTGATCGATCCGGGCTTTGCTCGCATCAGTCGCTACAGTTATCGCTCCAAGGTGCAGCGGCTGCCGATTGAAGCGGTCTCTCAGGCCAGTGCTAACCAGCGTAAAGGTCGCTGTGGCCGTGTGGCTGAAGGTATCTGTATCCGGCTCTATTCAGAAGAGGATTTCCTCGGTCGGCCTGAATTCACCGATGCCGAGATCCGCCGTACCAATCTGGCGGCCGTTATCCTGCAGATGCTGAATCTGCGGCTGGGTGATATCAGCGACTTCCCCTTTCTGGATGCCCCGGACTCGCGTTTTATCAGTGATGGCTTCAACCTGCTGGAAGAACTGGGCGCGGTAACCGATAAACGGCAGATGACCCAGAGCGGGCGGCAGTTGAGCAAATTGCCGATCGATCCACGTATTGGTCGGATGGTGATCGAAGCGGCGACTCAGGGCGCGCTACGTGAAGTGGTGATTATTGCCAGTGCGCTCAGCGTACAGGACCCACGGGAACGCCCGCATGATAAAAAGCAGGCTTCAGATGAGAAGCACCGGGCCTACGCCCATGAAGAATCTGACTTCCTGACGCTGGTAAACCTCTGGGATCTCTACGAAGAGCAGCGCCAGGACCTGACTCAGAATCAGCTGCGCAAGTTCTGTCAGAAGAACTACCTGTCCTATATGCGGATGCGCGAGTGGCGTGATGTCCATCGACAGTTGCATATCATCTGCAAACAGCTGAACTACAGCGAAAATGAAGCCGTGGCCAGTTATGAGCAGGTACACCGTTCACTGCTGGCGGGCCTGCTCGGTCATATCGGCATGAAGAACGAGAATCGTGAGTACCTCGGTGCTCGCAACCGCAAGTTCTTTATCTTTCCGGCATCAACCATCTATAAACGTTCGCCGAAATGGATGATGGCGGCGGAGATGGTGGAAACCAGCCGCCTGTTTGCCCGTGTGGCGGCCCGTATTGAGCCTGCCTGGGTGGAGCCGCTGGCGGCACACCTGGTTAAACGCAACTACCTTGAGCCGCACTGGGAGAAAAAACGGGCCCAGGTGGTCGCCAGCGAGCAGGTCACCCTGTATGGCCTGATCGTTGTAGCAGGCAGAACCATTAATTACAGCGCCATTGATCCTCCGTTGTGTCACGAAATATTCATCCGCAGCGCGTTAGTGGAAGGTGAATTTCATACCCGTGGCAAGTTCTTTCAGCATAACCGTAATTTGCTGGATGGCGTGGAAGAGCTGGAGGCCAAGTCTCGTCGCCGTGATTTGCTTGTGGACGAAGAGCAGCTGTATCACTTCTACCAGCAAAAGTTTGACCAGCACGATGGCAGTCATGTAGTTAATGGCCGCGGTTTTGAAAAATGGCGCACTCAGGCTGAACAGGCTGATAGCCAGATCCTGTTTATGACCGAGCAGGATGTGCTGCAGCGTTCAGCCGAACATGTCAGCGCTGCCCAGTACCCGGAACAGCTGCGCCAGCGCGCGCTCAACCTCAAACTGAGCTATGAATTTGAGCCTGCCAGAGAAGATGATGGCCTGACCGTCAATGTGCCTCTGCCGCTGCTCAAACAGTTGCCTTTACAGCGGCTGGAATGGCTGGTGCCGGGGATGTTGCATGACAAATGTTGTGCTGTTCTCAAAGGCCTGCCTAAACAGTTACGTAAAAACTTTGTGCCGATTCCTGATTATGTCAGTGCTTTTCTGGATAAAACCAGCTTTGGTGAAGGCGATCTGTATGAAGCACTGGCGTTGCAGCTTAAGCGGATGACCGGTGTCATAGTTGATCCGGAGCAGTTGCGAGCCGTGACGCTGGATAAGCATCATCAGGTTAATATTTCGTTGCTGGATACCCACGGTAAACCGCTGGATCAGTCCCGTGACTGGGATGGCCTGTGTCAGCGCTATGGTGACAAGGTTGAAGAGGCAATTCTGGATGATTCCCCGGCTCAGTGGGGTCGCAAGGGTTTGCAACGGTGGGATTTTGGCGCGCTGGAAGAGGTGATTACGGTACGCCAGGCCGGTGGGCTGGAGCTTGAGGCCTGGCCTGCGCTGGTGGATTGCCAGGACAGTGTTGAACTGACGCTGGCAATGTCCGCCGCTCAGGCGACTGCCTTATCTGTACAGGGGGTCGCCCGGTTGGGGTTGCTGTCGATGCGTGAACAGGCCCGGCAGGTAAAAGGCAAAGGTAAGGTGCCCGAAATTCAGTCCAGCCTGCTACTGGTGGGTGGTCTGTTTGATCAGAAGTCACTGGAAGAGCAGTTAATGCTGCAGGCTGCGCGTAAGCTGTTGCTGCTGGATGACTCCCTGCCCAGAACCGCTGACCAGTTTAGTGAGCGGCTCAGCGCCGCCCAGCTGGCCTTTGCCAATACCGTAAAAGAAATCGCCCAGCTGGTACTGAGTATTCATCGCAGCTATCACCAGGTGCAGAAACGGCTTAAAGGGCGGGTTGACCTGACGGCAGTCACTATTTTGAATGATATTAAACAGCAGCTCGCAGGGCTTATTCATCCGCACTATATTGCCCAGACACCCTGGCAGCGGTTAAAAGAGTATGACCGCTACATGAAAGGTATCGAATGTCGGCTCGAGAAGTATCAGCGTGATATTAATCAGCAACGGTTTTATAGCGAACAGTTGTCAACTTTTTGGCAGCAGTATGAAAGGCGGGCTGAACAGCACCATAAACAAGGCCTGGTAGATCCTGCTTTAGTTGAGTTTCGCTGGATGCTGGAAGAATATCGAGTTTCTCTGTTTGCCCAGCACCTGGGGACACGGCTGACCGTATCAGAAAAGCGCTTGCGCCAGCAGTGGCAACAGGTGCAGGCGTGATTGCGATTGACGTACATCAACCCTGTAGCAGCCAGCCAAAGGCTTATCGAATGCTCGATGAATCTACCGGTTGCACATCCATAATCCCTGTGCTGTAATGCGCAAAATTTTGGTATTCCTGCTCTTGCAAGGGAAACATTGCTTGAGCAGTGATATCCGATCGTTTTGAAGCCTTATACAGCGCTACTAATAAGAAGCCCAAGGCAAAACAGATGATAAAACTGGTAATCATCTGTTTGAAATAAACGAGATTTATAGTATTTTTCTTGCAGCCCTTTTTTTTAAGGGTAAGAAAAACCTAGAATTCACTACTAGTATGTTGAATATTGAAGGGGAAATTTTAATGAAGAAGTCACTGATCGCACTGGCTGTTGCTGGCGCCCTGACTGCTCCAATGGTTGCACAGGCTGACGCTACTCTGTACGGCTCTCTGCGTATTAAACTGGTAGATAACGACGCTACTAACCTGGACGTACAGGATAACGCTTCCCGTATCGGTATCCGCGGTTCCAGCGATCTGTTCTCCGGCGCTAAAGCTATCTTCCAGTTCGAACAGGCTGTAAGCACAGAAACTGGCGCTTTCTCTGGTGGTCGTCTTGCTAACCTGGGTATGACTGGCGACTTCGGTACGGCTCTGTTTGGTCGTATCTGGACTCCATACTACAACTGGACTGGCGCGCAGACTGACGTTTCTGACTCCGATGTTTCTGCTGCATCTGCTTAGAAGCTGAAGCTGCATCGTGTGTCTAACATCATGGCGTATGTTACTCCAAACATGAACGGTTTCCAGGCTGCTGTTGCAGTTGCTGCTGACGCACCTACTGATACTGACGAAGATAACGTTGATATCGCTCATGTTGCT
>JAIBDV010000388.1 GCA_024686055.1 Neptuniibacter sp. | reverse complement strand
TTTTCTACGTGGTCAACACGGGTAATGCTGCTATTTTTACGCTGGTTTTTATCTGTTGGCAAGGCCATTTTTCAGGCTATACCTGTTGCATTGATTACTCGCAGCCTTCATTGCGATCAGCTGCTGTTCGGTGCCAGTTCCGCCGCTACAGCGGCCTCTCCGCAACGTTGTACTGCGCCCCCACCCGTCGGCAGTTGCTCAGCCTGATGCTGTGGCAATAGCAGCCCAGCTGGCAACGCGAGTTGCTGGGCCTGGCGCGCTTTTCGTTCTACTATCGTGGCGGCAAAGTTGAACTCACCCGGAGCCACCACAATGGACAGCCTCCCCGCCTGTATTGACCCTTTTCCTGAAATGTCCCTGCCTGCACACCAGCAGGTGTTTTCCCAGGGCCAGGCCTGTCAGCACTATATTGTGCTGACGGCAGGCCATGTCAAAGTCTTTGCCCGTTCCGACGATGGCCGCGAGCTGGTGCTGTACCGGATTCAGCCCGGTGAAGTCTGCATTCTGACCACCGCCTGCCTGATGGGTAATAGCCACTACTCTGCTGAAGCCATCACCGAAAGCGCCGTCACCGCCCGTGTTATTCCGCAACGGGACTTTAATCAGCTGCTCACCACCTCAGCGGCGTTCAGAGAGTTTGTCTTTCATAACTTCAGCCAGCGTATGACCGATCTGATGCTCCAGCTGGAGCAGGTCACCTTTGCCAGTATTGAGCGTCGTCTCAGTCACTTTATCTATCGAATGAGCGCAGACAGCCAGCAGCTGACGCTGACCCACCAGGCGATCGCCACCGAGATTGGTTCTGCCCGGGAGGTGGTAAGCCGGGGCCTGAAAAAGCTGGAACAGCAAGGCGCGATCCAGCTGAGCCGGGGCACCATTGCTATTATCGACCGGACGGTGCTGAGAAAAATTGCCGCTGTGTGACTATGTCACTGAAGCCCAGTTACCGGCCTTCTTATACTGTGCTCAAACCCGCTGATGACGGCAACTTCACTGGCAGCATGCCAGTTGAGGCTTCGCCGCAGCCTTACAGAAGGAGTTCAGAGATGCAGACGAATGAAGGTAAACTGGATCGTATGATACGCGTCATTGTGGGGCTGGTACTGCTCAGCCTGACGCTGGTTGGCCCACAAAGCATGTGGGGGTTAGTCGGCCTGGTGCCGCTGTTGACGGGTCTGGTGGGCTATTGTCCACTTTACTCGGTACTGGGTATTAACAGCTGCCCGCTTCAGAAATAGAAACGCATATTTTGTCGATCATGCTGGCCCCTTATATAACAAGGCAGCGGTGCCAGCCGCTGCCGTGTTATATGCCTGTGGTAATGATGCCGTCATTACGGCCACCCATGACAGCCAGCCGCAACCAGCGCCTGGCCCTCTCAGATGGCTCCGGCTAGCCGTTCAGTCCGCCAGCCTTGTGCGGGGTATCTGCGGCTTACTTTGCGACAGTGCGGGCATGCTGTAACCAGCCATCAAAGGTTGCCTGGTTCGCGGCGATCCACTGCGTGGCATGGCGCTTGATATCGGCCGCCGTGTTCTCGCCATTTTTCATCTTCAGGTTCTGCGCGCTTTCATCCGCAGCGCTGATCTGAACCCGTGACAGCAGTGCGGTGGCGGCGATGTTCTGTTCCGAGAACGGTTTAGCCATCACCGCAATAACCTGATCAATCGGGAAGCCCAGGTTTTTGCCGTCGTAGTAAGTATCAACATAGTTGTTGCCGTCCGGCAGATCGGTCTGCGGAACTTCCAGCCAGGTAACGTCTTTGCCTTCCACCAGCACTCCGGAGATCCACTGCGGCACCCAGGTGTAATACAGCACCGGCTTACCGGCCTGGTAACGGGCAATGGTCTCAGCCATCAGCGGGAAGTAAGGCCCACGGTGGTGAGTCACGCTATTCTCCAGGCCATAGGCTTTGAGGTGGTGGTTAATCATCAACTCACAGCCCCAGCCCGCATTACAGCCGGTCAAATCAGCTTTACCGTCGCCATCAGTATCAAACAGCCGGGCGATATCCGGCTTTTGCAGATCTTCCAGGGTCTGGATATCGTATTGCTCAGCGGTTTTTTTATCGATCAGATACCCCTGCAGAACACCGGGAATAACGTCACCGGCTTTAACCAGCGCTCCATCACCCCCTGCTTTCTGGTAAAAACCAGCGTGCAGGTTATCCCAGAGGTGTACCGTGAAATCAGCCTCACCGGCAGCCAGGGCGGGCATCATACCGGCATATTCAGTTTCTTTCGGGGTTTCGACCTTGTAACCCAGTGCCTGCAACGCAGATATAGCAACCTCTCCACGAAAGCGCTCTTCAGCAATACTGGGGAAAACCGGCGTAATCGATACTCCCTCTCCCGGCATATCATTGGCGAACACCGGGTTCAGCGTCAGTACCGCCAGCGATCCAGCAGCAACCTGTCTGGCGACCTGACGAGGCAGGTTTTTTAAAGAAAATGTCATCCCATAGATTCCTTATTATGTTTATTTTTCGATGAGTTTATTCTCTTGCAGAGTCAGTTTTTCCAGGCAGGTGACGGTGTAAAGCCAGAAGTAAGCAGCATGGATTAAAACGCCAAAGGCCCTGATCAGGGCTCAGCCTGCACGGTTAAAAAACCCATATTCAGACTAAACAAAATTCTTGAACGCACTTGTCTATTACCCACGTATAACGACCTGATAACGACCTGTTTTCCGAACCGTCATTGCTGAATGAAGGGGTGCTGGCACCGAATTGATCTGTTTCGTTGGGGGCGTAAAAAGCGTTCCCCTTCAGCATCATTCCTGTGGACATATTCCAGGTCCATAGCGCAGCTATGGTCCGGTCTTACCTGCTCGCGTTTATGCTGGTCTGGCATTGCGCAAAGGGGCCGCCCGCCTCTCAACTGGACACGACGGGACGCCGTTGCTAATGGGGTAGCGGAGTTATGGTGAAGCCAGGTATGTAGCAGTGCTATTCCAGCTGAAGACAGCTGTCCCACAGGAGCAGCTCAGAGCTTCGGCTACGTCAGGTTGAGCCCACCATCAGAGAGAATGATTTCACCGGTCAGGTAACTGCTAGCAACAAGCATTGAAGCGGTATGTGCGATTTCACCTGGCTTCGCACCCC
>JAIBDV010000002.1 GCA_024686055.1 Neptuniibacter sp. | reverse complement strand
TACCAGTTTCTTATCCAGGAACCAGCTTGGCACCAACGTCTTGCGCGCCTGAATCACTTCAATTGCACGCTCGCCAAAACTGACCGGTGAAATCCCCGGGGGAGCAGACAGACACTTCTGCGTACCGGAATAAATGGCGTCAATGCCCCACTCATCCACTTTCAGCTCAATACCACCGAGCGACGTCACCGCATCAACAATGCTCAGACAACCGTAGTCACGTGCCAGGGCACAGATTGCCTGGGCATCGGAACGCACACCGGTCGAGGTTTCGGCATGGACAAAGGCCACTGCCTTGATGTCGTCATGCTGTTCAAGTGCCGCTTTTACCTTGGCCACATCGACCGGGGTACCCCAGGCATCTTCCACCATGACCGCTACGCCACCAAAGCGCTCAACGTTCTCTTTCATGAGGCCACCGAACACACCGTTCTGGCAGACAATCACCTTGTCACCCGGCTCCACCAGGTTAACAAAGCAGGCTTCCATCCCGGCAGAACCCGGTGCAGACACCGGCATCGTCAGCTCGTTTTCCGTCTGGAAAGCGTATTTGAGCATCTGTTTAATCTCATCCATCATCTGGATGAATTGCGGGTCCAGATGACCGATGGTTGGCCGTGACATCGCCGCCAGTACTCGGGGGCTGACATCAGACGGACCAGGCCCCATCAGGGTGCGAACAGGTGGGTTGAATGAACGAATCATTGTGCGATTCCTTTTCCCTTGAAAGTGATTAGATTGGAATAGTTATTATTGGATATTAATCCGCTGTCCACGCTACACGCCTTTCGGCCTCAGCGGGGTTATTCCAGCGCCTCGCTATGCTTTAGTATCAATAAAAAACCACCAATACCGCAGATGCAAAAACGCCCGGCTGCAGTGTAACCACATTCCGGGCGTTTGAGGCAATGGCCAGTTCTCGACCACTGAGGTGTCCAGCCGTATCCGTTACAGCGTTTCGACGATTGCCATAATCATCTGGGCAGAGTGCTTACCAGCAATCGGCAGGAACTCTTCGAAGGACAGATTAGACTCTTTGCCCGCAATATCAGACAACGCACGGATCACCAGGAATGGTACCTGGAACTGCACACAGGTCTGCGCAATTGCCGCCGCTTCCATCTCCACCGCCTTCATTTGCGGGAAGGTCTCACGGGTGTTAGCCACACGCACCGGATCATTCATAAAAGAATCACCGGTGGCGATCAGGCCACGCACGGTCTTCATCCCTTCCATACGAGCAATACACTGTTCAGCGGTGGCTGCCAGGTGCTCATCCGGGATAAACGCAGCAGGCTGGCCAGGTACCTGACCTGGCTCATAACCAAAGATAGTCACATCGACATCGTGGTGACGTACTTCACTGGAGATCACCACATCGCCGACGTTCAGCTCAGGATCAAAGCCACCCGCAGAACCGGTGTTGATCACGCAATCGGGCTTGAATTCCTGCAACAACAGCGCCGTACCGATCGCCGCGTTTACCTTGCCAATACCGGATTTGAGCAAGACAACCTGATGACCGTGCAACGTGCCGGTAAAAAACGAATAGCCCGCAATCGTGGTGTCTTCACGCCCCTCCAGCGAAGCTTTAAGCAGCTCCACCTCTTCATCCATTGCACCGATGATACCTACTTTCAGGTGGTCACCTGCGGCCAGCTTTACTGCCAGTGTCTGAGCGTCTGTCATTGCCTTGTTTAACCTTAGAATACTGTGTGAGTTATAAGATCAGACTGTCTTCGCAGCCTTAACCCTGTAAAGCGCTAGCATACGAAATTTACTGGCCTGAGCATACGCCCATCCGCGGTAAATCAGTTGTTTCACGGGCTTTCTTCTGTCTGCAGCTCGAGTGCCGCTTCTTCTTCCGTTTCCTGCTCGCTCTGCAACGGCATAACGCCGATCCGCGTCTGTACTGTCGGGTAGCAATCCTGCCAGCCGAACGGCTGCAACAGCTGGTCCACCTCAGGGGCAACCGGGGCTTTCAGGGTGATATGTTCGCCCGTTAACGGATGATGGAAACTCAGCTCCGTGGCCATCAACAGCAAACGCTGCAGGCCAAAATTGTCACGCCACAATGTATTATGACGACCATCACCGTGCTTGCTGTCCCCCACAATCGGATGAAAGATGTGCTTCATATGACGACGGATCTGATGCTTACGGCCGGTATGGGGCTTGCACTCCACCAGGCTATACCGTGCCGCCGGGTACTGACCGATCGGGATCGGCAGCTCAACGGTCGCCAGCCGACGGTAGGCCGTCACCGCATCCTGAGCCGGTTTATCCTGGCGTGTACGGCGATCATCCTGTTTATCATATTTAAGCTTGAGGGCATGATCGATCACGTCCTCTTCATCGGCGTAACCGCGCACCACACACAGATAGGTCTTGCGTACCCGGCGTTCCGCGAACGCCTCATTCATCAGCCTGGATGCTTCTTTCTGCTTACCGAACAGAATCACGCCTGACGTTGCCCGATCCAGCCGATGGATGGTGTGTACCGTGGCACCGTCCAGATAACGTTTGATCATCCCCACGCAGTGCGGTGTACGGCGCGGCGCAATCCAGCTGGGGTGAACCAGCAAGCCAGACGGCTTGTTAACGGCGATCAGGGCATCATCCTCATAGAGGATATCCAGCTCGGCTGGCAGGGGGAGTTCAGACATGCAGATACTCTTTGGGGACGGTGAAAATAGCCTCTCAGAGGCACGGTTCATTAAAAAAGCGCAATTTTACCCTGCTACCTGGATAAAGTATTGAACGAACACTTGAAAAATCTGCCAAAATCACCATAAATAGCGGTAATTAAACACGATTCCCGAGGATAACCATGCGTAATGTAAAGGCATACACGGAAACGCAGCAGGCATCGCTGCTTTCTACCAACAAGATGATTCGCAACACTTACATGTTGCTGGCCATGACGATGGCGTTCTCCGCCTTCACCGCGATTGTCTCCATCATCGTAGAGCCACCGCGTTTCACCTCCATCATCACCATGCTGATCAGTTTCGGCCTGCTGTTCGTACCGCACAAAAAACAGAACAGCGCGATGGCATTGCCGCTGGTGTTCGCCTTTACCGGCCTGCTGGGTTTTGGTCTGGGGCCAATACTGAACAGCTATCTGGGACTGGCCAACGGTGCTGAAATCGTCGGTACCGCGCTGGGCATGACTGCACTGACCTTTATCGGCCTGTCTGCGTACGTACTGACAACCCGTAAAGACTTCAGCTTCATGGGCGGCTTCCTGGCGGCTGGCATGATTGTGATGCTGATCGCCATGGTTGCGCTGCTGGTACTGCCGATGTTTGGCGTGAATGTGGGCCTGGCCCATATCGCCTTCTCTGCAATGATGGTGCTGTTGATGGCCGGTTTCATCCTGTATGACACCAGTAATATCGTTAACGGTAATTACGATAACTACATCATGGCGACCGTCAGCCTGTACCTGAACATCTATAACCTGTTCATCAACTTGCTGGTACTCACCGGTTTCCTGAGCGACGACTAAGCTGTCGTAAAGCTCTGAGCGCATCCTGCGGGATGCTGCGCCGAAACCCCGCTCTCTGTTAAGATGGCGGGGTTTTCTTTTAATACGATAAAAGTGTCAGGCAGTATGATTTTCTCAATTGTGGTTCAGGGTGCTCCACACACCCAGCAGAGCGCGGAAAGCGCATTGCGTTTTGCCCGTGCCGTGCTGGCCCAGGGGCATCAGATCTACCGGGTTTTCTTCTCTGGCGATGGTATTCATAACGGTTCTGCGCTGGCGACACCGCAACAGGACGAAGGCCATGTGGTGGCAGGCTGGCAAACGCTGGCCCGTGACCACCAGCTCGACCTGGTGGTCTGCATCGCGGCCGCCCTGCGCCGTGGCGTGATGGATGCCGGGGAAGCCAAACGACACGACAAGTCACAGCACAATCTGGCCGAGGGTTTTACCCTGTCCGGGCTGGGCCAGCTGACCGATGCCGCCCTGAACTCCGACCGCGTTATCACCTTCGGCAGCTGAGACCCTGACCATGAGCGAGCTATCCTTCCTGATCATCAACCGTCGTGCGCCCTATGCCAGTAACCAGGCCCGCGAAGGGCTGGACGCGGCCTTAACGGCCGCAGTGTTCGAGCAGTCTGTCAGCATGCTGTTTCTGTCTGACGGGGTATACCAGCTGCTGAAAGAACAGCAACCCGCAGCCATCGGCCAGAAAACCCTCAGCGCTAATCTGCAGGTATTGCCGATGTACGATATCGACAAACTGTATGTCTGCGCCCAGGCGATGGCCGAGCGTAACCTCAGCGCTGACCAGCTGGTGGTACCGGTTGAGCTGCTGGACAAACACGCCATTAACGCACTGATAAAACAACAGGACCGGGTACTGACTTTCTGATGAGCACATTGCATATTCTCTCCCGCGCCCCCTCGGACACCGCCTGCTGGCAGGACTGCCTCACGGCCTGTAGCGAAGGCGACACCCTGCTGCTGATTGAAAACGGTGTTTATGGCGCACAACAGCGCCCAGCAACACTGCCAGCCCAGACCGAGTTTGTCGCCCTGCAAGCGGATGCCGATGCCCGCGGCCTCAGCCCGCTGCTGCATAATAGCGGGCAGCATGCCCAGCTGATTGATGACGCCGGCTTTGTCGCCCGCTGTGTTCAGCACCAACAGACGGTGAGCTGGTTCTGATGAGTGATTGCGCCCAACACCTAAACGTTGATGGCCAGGCCATTGCACTGGACAGCGAAGGCTACCTGGTCGAACTGAGTAACTGGAGCCCAGCCGTCGCCGAACAGCTGGCCCAACAGGCCGAACTGCCATTGACTGACGCCCACTGGGAAGTCATCACCCTGCTGCGTGAATTCTATCAAACCTTTGAGCACGCTCCGGCGATGCGGCCGCTGGTCAAAGCGGTCAAGCTGCAGCTGGGGGAAGATAAGGGCCGCAGTATTTACCTGATGAAGCTGTTCCCGGACAGCCCGGCTAAGCTGGCGGCCAAAATCGCCGGGCTGCCAAAGCCGACCAACTGTATCTGATCCACCTAGCTGACTAACAGGATGTAGTATGACGCTCCCTACCCTCGCCCTGCTGGGCACCGGCCTGATGGGCCAGCCCATGGCTCGCAACCTGCTTAAAGCAGGCTATCCATTACAGGTCTGGAACCGTACACAGCGTAAAGCGCTGGCACTGGAAACCGAGGGTGCCCAGGCATTCACCACCGCCGCTCAGGCCTGCCAGGGGGCAGAGATCGTCATCAGCATGCTGGAGAACGGTCCGGTGGTCGACAGCGTACTGTTCGCAAACGACACCCTGAATCAGTGCGCTCCAGACACCCTGTTGATTGATATGAGTTCCATTCCACCGGAAATGGCTAAAATCCATGCCCGTCAGGCACAGGCACGGGGGCTGAACTACCTTGATGCGCCGGTTTCAGGTGGCACAGTCGGCGCTGAACAGGCCAGCCTGTCGATTATGGCGGGTGGAGATAAAGATCAGTTTGCCCGCGCCAGGCCTGTTTTTGACGTACTGGGCAAAGCCGCTACCTGGATAGGCCCGGCAGGGTCAGGCCAGCTGGCCAAGTGCGCTAATCAGGCGATTGTTGGCATCACCATCGGGGCGGTGTCAGAAGCACTGTTACTGGCCGCTGAAGGCGGTGCCGACCCGGCCGCGGTACGCGAAGCACTGCTCGGGGGCTTTGCCGCCAGCCGTATTCTGGAGCTACACGGCCAGCGCATGCTGGACCGGGACTTTACCCCGGGTGCAACCTCGCGGGTACAGCTGAAAGACCTGCGCACCATCCTGGATACCGCCCACAGCGAACAGCTTACCCTGCCACTGACCCAGCGAGTCCACGATGAATATCTGGCCCTGGTCAACAGTGGCCGCGAAAACGTCGATCACAGCGGCCTGCTACTCCAGCTGGAGAGCCTGAACAATTGCCAGCTGGGCGCTGGAGACACTCACACACCCACAGCCGACTGAGGTCACCGTTATGCCAAAATTCGCTGTTAACCTCAGTATGCTGTTTACCGAATACCCGTTGATAGAGCGCTTTGCGGCGGCCAAAGCGGCGGGGTTTGACCATGTAGAAATTCAGTTTCCCTATGAGTTGAGCATTGCCCAGATTCAGCAGCAGCTTGCGTTAAATCAACAACAGTTGATTCTGATCAACCTCCCCGCCGGAGACTGGGCCGCCGGGGAACGCGGCATTGCCTGCCATACCGCACGGCAAGCAGAGTTCAGACAGGGCGTAAGCCAGGCACTGGAATATGCCAGCGCATTAAACGTGCGCCAGATTAACTGCCTGGCAGGTATCAAACCGCCGGATCAGAGCAATGCACAAACTGACAGTGTTTTTGCAGAGAATCTGGCATATGCCGCCAGCGCATTTGAAAAAATTGGCATCAAACTGCTAATCGAAGCTATAAATACCCAGGACATCCCAAATTTCTGGTTAAATAGCAGCAGCCAGGCATTTGAAATCATACAAAAACTGGATAAGCTCAACATTGCATTCCAGTATGATGTATATCATATGCAGATAATGGAGGGCGATCTGATCAATACTCTGACATCATATACAGAGCAGATCGGCCATATACAAATTGCAGATGTACCAGGCCGGCATGAACCTGGCACAGGGGAAATTAATTTCCCGAACCTTTTCAAGGCACTGGATGCTGTGGGATACTCGGGCTTTATCAGCCTGGAGTACAACCCGGCCGGCCAGACGGTTGACGGCTTGCACTGGCTAAGCCAAATGGAACTATAAGCAGGTATTAAAAACATGAGTATGCACTCAGCTTCAGAGCAACTAAGAGTAATGGAGCACTCAAACGTTCCGGCGGAAGTCGAAGAGGCCAGTCCTCGCTCTAACCAGGATGAGGTTATATACCATCAATGGGCGACGTTTCGAGTTGATCACGAGCTTTACGGCATCGACGTCGTTCAGGTAAAAGAGGTACTGCGTTACAGCCAGATCACTCCCGTACCTGGCTCGAACCATTATATTCTCGGTATTATTAACCTGCGTGGTAATGTTGTTACCGTGCTTGACACCCGCCAGCTGTTTGGCCTGCCACCTGTACCGGAAGACGACGATACCCGCATTATCGTGGTTGAGTTTAACGAACAGGAAGTCGTCGGCATGGTTGTGGACAGCGTCGATGAAGTCATCAACCTGCCGCAAAATGAAGTCGGCCGCGCCCCTAACGTATCCAACGAAGAGTCAACCCGACGCTTTGTTCAGGGGGTCTGTTACAACGATAACGTACTGATCATCCTGCTGGATCTGGTCAAAATGCTGACCAGCATCACACCAGAAGATTATGAAGCCGAAAACGCTGCTAATAACAGTACGACTTACTGATCAGGCTAAAATATAGCCAAATAAAAAGGGAGGCTTAGCCTCCCTTTTTTGCGCTTTTCACAACCTGAAATCGATCAGGGTCGAATATCAATTGCCAGATGGCGACTCGTCCCGACACGGCGATGCTCCCAGACAAAAATCCCCTGCCTGTCCCCTAATGCCAATTCATTATTCATCACTGGAATCGATAATGATGTATTGGTTAATACCGAACGAAGGTGTGCAGACATACCATCCGGTCCTTCTACTGTATGGGTATATGCAGGGTCTTTTTCAGGCACCAGCCGCTGAGCCCAGTGTTCAAGATCAAACTGGGCGCTGGCACCTGAATTTTCCTGCACGATCAGGCTGGCAGTAGTGTGTTGAATAAAAACGGTACAAAGCCCGTTTTCAATCTCACTGCCATGTACCAATGTACGCAGGTAACTGGTGATATCGTACAGTCCCTGTTTATGGGTATGAATATCGAGTGTAGTAACCATAACAACTGCCTCCTTTCTCAAGAAGGCAGATTAACATTCTCAGGCGACAGTTACATTGCGAAAAATTACATTACCCGGTTGGTCGTCAGGTACTTGCTGCCACTATCCGGGCCGGTGCCATCAGCATAGAGCGTCACCCCGGAGCGCAGGCAGATCGACAGACCCTCATGGGACGCTGCGGTTTCTTCTGGCAACAGATGCTCGACCATTGCCTTCTCGTCCAGCAGCTCCTGCTCTGTATCCGTCATACGCTGCTGGCTGAAGTCATTAATGGTTAACCCCTGCACAATCTGATAACGACCATAGTCACAGCGTACCGGGAAAGAGTAGATGATGCCTTTGGTAATACCGTAGCTACCATCACTGACAATACTCATACTGACAATATCACCTGGTTCCGTGCCTAACACCCAGTCACGCATATGATCGGTAATCGCCTGCGCTGCAGAAGCCGCAGAAGAGGCACCACGGGCTTTAATGATCTCCCCGCCTCGGGTCTGGATCGTCGGGATAAACTGATCACGGTACCAGCCCGTATCGATCTGTCTCATGGCTGGCTCACCCAGGATATGGGCATGGTGCAGATCAGGATACTGAGTGGTTGAATGGTTACCCCAGATGACAACACGCTGGATGTCTTTCGGGCTGGCGCCGGTATGGTTCGCCAGAATACCGCGGGTACGGTTATGGTCCAGCCGCGTCAGGGCGGTAAACTGCGATGGGCTCAGGTCCGGGGCATTACGACTGGCAATCAGGGCATTGGTATTGGCCGGGTTACCCACCACCAGCACCTTGACGTCACGATTGGCGAAGTCATTCAGCGCCTTACCCTGACGGCTGAAAATCTCGGCATTTACTTCCAGCAGATCACGCCGCTCCATACCCGGCCCACGTGGGCGAGCACCGATCAGCAAAGCATAATGAGTATTCTTAAAACCGTTCTCGACATTGTCATGCAGGGTAATGGTATGCAGCAGCGGATAGGCACAGTCTTCCAGCTCCATGGCGATACCGCGCAGAGCTTCCATAGCATCCGGCAGATCAATCAGTTGCAGAATCACTGGCTGATCCTTACCCATCATCTCGCCCGCAGCGATTTTGAATAGCAGGCTATTGGCGATGCTGCCAGCAGCACCGGTGATTGCGATACGAACATGGCGTCTCATGGTCAAACCTCAACTCAATCTGGCTTTATAATAATTTTAAACCTTGGTCGATAGACCAAAGCATGATGACTATAAAGCAAAAATGAGACCGGGGTAAACCGACAGATAAGACATAAAGTTAGCTATTTGCGTCGAACGTGTCTGTAACGCGCTGCGTTACAGACACGTTACAGGGAGGTTATAAACTGGAGATATGAATGTTTCGCAACGGCGCCTGACCGACAATCGCCGCCTGGATCTGCTGTAACATACGCGACTTATCCTTGCCCAGCACACCCTTGAGTACCAGCGAATTGGAGATATGGTCACTGCGAAAAATTGACCTTTCCAGCTCAGTTGCGCCAATAAAGGTTTCCATTTCAGCAAACAGCTCTGGCTGGCTCAACAGCTGAAACTCACCACCAAAACCCTCGCGCACCCGCTGCTCCCCCTGCCCCCGAAAAAACAGCACCAGCGTCGCCACATACTCCGGTTGTGCAGCATTCACCAGGCTGGCGGAATTCAGCGCATGCTGGTGAGAATACTGTCGCCCACCCATACCGTTAATGATCATCACCGAACTTTTTATACCGGCCGCTTTGATCTTCAGTAGCGCATCCAGAGTTGATTGCCAGGTTTCACCCTTGGCGATCTTCTCCAGCACCACATCATCACCGCTCTCTGCACCGACATACAACAGACTCAAGCCCAGCTCGCGCAACTCGGCCAGCTCTGCCACGGTTTTCTTACGCAGATTGCGCGGCAAACAGTAGGCCGACACCCGCGTAACCGATGGCATATGGGTACGGATTGCTTCAAGAATGGCTTTCAGCCGCCGAAAAGACAGCGCCATCGCATCCCCATCCGCCAGGAAAACCCGCCGCACAGCGTCCAGCTGCTCGCCACAGGCAACAATCTCCGCCAGCACAGCATCCGCCGCCTTGGGCCGAAACTTTTTCTGCTCAGCGGTGTACATATCGCAGAAGGTACAGTGGTTCCAGCTGCAACCGTTGGTCACCTGCAAAATCAGTGAATTGCCTTCACTGGGCGGGCGAAACAGCGGCTCGATATACTCAACGGGCGGATAGTAATACATAGCGTTTCCTTAAGCGGGATGCTCAGCGACGGTAGAACAGACGGTTGTAGTTGTCAGCACTGATACGGGCAACCTCTGCCACCGTCAGACCTTTCAGATCCGCAATCATCTGCGCTACTTCCGGTACATACTGCGGCTCATTTTTCTTGCCCCGATAGGGCGCCGGTGCCAGATAAGGTGAGTCGGTCTCGATCAAAATCCGCTCCATCGGCACCTGTTTCACCACCTCACGCAATGACTCGGCATTACGGAAGGTAATAATGCCGGAAAACGAGATGTAATAACCTAGCGCCAGCGCCTGCTCCGCCATCTCCCTGCTTTCGGTGAAACAATGCAACACACCGGCGACCGCCGGGTCGCCATGCTCACGAATAATATCCAGCGTGTCCTGACGGGCATCGCGGGTATGCACAATCACCGGCAACCCGGTTGCACAGGACGCCTGCAGATGGGCGATAAAACCCGCCTGCTGTACGTCAACGGTATCGGTCTGGTAGTAATAATCCAGCCCGGTCTCACCCAGCGCAACAATCTCGGGCCGCTGCGCCAGCTCGACCAGTTGCTGCGTCGTCACCGGTGTTTCGTGGGCATGTAGCGGGTGCACCCCGACCGACATATCAACCTGATCACGCCCGGCGGCCAGCTGGTACATACGCTCAAACTGCTCCAGATCAATGGAGACACAGAGCATGCGGGACACATCACGATCATGGGCAGCGGCCAGCATGGCCTCAAAATCACCGTTGTAGGGAGTCAGATCCACCTTATCGAGGTGGCAATGGGAATCTATAAACATAGAACAATCTTTTCCTGGTTATCCGGCAGCACAGACGCCCTGCCGGTACACAATCAATTAGCCTTGCGCCAGGCCTATCCAGCCCAGCAGCAACGACTCGACCAGCAATTGTTTATTAGGGTTCTGACGCAGCAATAACGCCCGGCGCGCTTCGGCCACCTGATCGATGTAGCTGAACAGGCGATCAGTGGATACCCGCTTTGACAGTGCCCGCAGCATGTTTGCCGCATCATCATGACGCAACTGACTGTCATCACCGCTGACCAGCAAGCGCGCCAGGTCTCCCAGCAGCCCATGTAGCCAGCTGATCAGCTGTTCAATATCAAGCTTCTGCCACTGCGTGGACACTTCAACCAGGGTGCGACGGCGCTTGAGGATATCAGCCAGGCCGATAACCAGCTGCTCGCGCAATTCACGCAGGGCGTCATCAGCACAGTCCAGCGCGACCAGCGGCGACCCATTAGCTGTGGCCAGGTAAAGCCGGGCACGCGCGTCATCGATCTGCAGCTGACTGGCAACCCAGGGCACCGCAACATCTTGCGCCGGTGCCGCAATATCCAGTCGCTGACAACGACTTTTGATGGTCGGCATCACCTGACCCAGCCGGTGAGTCAGTAACAGCAGAATGGTGTCCCGGCCCGGTTCTTCCAGGGTTTTAAGCAGCGCATTGGCAGCAGCGATGTTCATATCGTGGGCTGGGGCGATCATTACCAGCCGATAGCCACCCTGCTGCGCCGTGCTGTTTACGAAACCGGTCAGCTGTCGCACCTGGTCAACCTTGATCGGCTTACCTGGTTCATCCGGCTCCAGCAGGTAAAAATCCGGGTGACCGGCCTCACTCTGACTTAGCAGACAGCTTTTGCACTGACCACAGGCATGATTATCAGCCCGCTGGTGGCATAGCAGGTAATCCGCAAATGCCCGCGCAAATACTGTTTTACCTACACCCTGAGGACCATTAATCAGTAACGCATGGGGTAACCGGGCCTGATCATACAACCGGGCCAGATAATCCCAGCGCTCGACCAGCCAGGGGTACTGTTGAATACCCATCAGCACGCCTCCAGAAAGTCAGCCAGCACGGTCGTTATCTGCTGTTGCACCTGAGGTAGCGCAGGGGCAGCATCAATAATGCGAAAGCGCTGCGGATCAGCCTCGGCACGCTGGTGGTATGCGGCACGTACACGACTGAAAAACTGCAGCTTCTCCTGCTCAAAACGATCGGGCGCGCTGCGGGCGTTTGCCCGCGCCATACCCGTTTCCACTGGCAAGTCCAGCAGCAGCGTCATATCCGGCGACAGGCCCTGTTGCACCAGCTGCTCCAGGGTTTCAATCGGCGTGGTATCGAGCCCTCGGCCACCGCCCTGGTAAGCAAAGGTGGCATCGGTAAAGCGATCACATAAGACCCAGGCACCGCGCGCCAGGGCTGGACGAATTTTCTGCGACAGATGCTGGGCCCGCGCTGCAAACATCAACAGCAGCTCCGCCGTATTACAGACAGCCTCATCACGGGGTGCCAGCAACAGGCTGCGCAACTCCTCAGCCAGCGGGGTACCACCAGGCTCACGTGTTAATACAACCTCAATGCCCTGTTCGGTCAGCCACTGCTGCACAAATGCAATATTGGTACTTTTGCCAACGCCTTCAGTACCTTCAACAGTAATAAAACGGCCGGGACGGGGTATGTTCATAGTCAGACTCATTCTGGCGTGGTGCGGTAATCTTTGCGGCGTTTAAGCTGATACTCACGCACCGCACGGTTATGCTGTTTCAGCGTGGTAGAGAACACATGGCTGCCATCGCCGCGGGCAACAAAGTACAGCGATTTTCCAGCGGCCGGGTTCAGCGCTGCCTGGATCGCCTCAAGCCCGACGGTCGCAATCGGCGTTGGCGGCAAGCCCCTTATGGTATAGGTATTATACGGCGTCGGACGGCGCAGGTCGGCCCGGGTAATATTACCCTTATAGGCATCCCCCATACCGTAGATCACGGTCGGGTCTGTCTGCAGACGCATCCCTTTGGCCAGCCGGCGGGCAAAAACACCGGCTATCTGCGGTCGCTCGTGGGGCTGACCGGTCTCTTTCTCAATAATCGAGGCCATAATCAACGCATGGTAAGGCTCAGCGTAGCTCTTTTTATCGGTGCGCTGCTGCCAGGCTTCGGTCAGTTTTTTATCAAGCAGATGGTGGGCGCGCTTCAGGATCGACAGATCGGAATCGCCACGCTGAAACTGGTAGGTCTCAGCCATAAACAGCCCTTCAGGATGACTGTAGTCCAGCTCAAGCTGGGCCAGCAGAGCTTTATTGTCCAGCGCCGCCAGCGGGTGCGTCAGACGCGTATCCGCCAGCAACTGAGCACGCAGTTCACTGAAGCGACTGCCCTCAATCAGGGTAACCCGGTGCTGAATGGAGCGGCCACTGGCCAGGATTTCCAGTAACCCTTGCGGCGTTACGCCCTGTGGGATTTTATATTCCCCGGCCTTGAGCTTACGCCCCAGCCCGGTCTGGCGGGCAAGCAGACGAAAATAGTGCTTATTACTAACCCAGCCTCTGACCGCCAGCTGCTGCTGCAACCCGGCAAAACCAGTGCCTCGGGCCAGCATAAACACTTCGTCCTGCTCCAGTGGCAAAGGCTGTCGAGTGAAACGCTGATAGTCCGACCACAGCCAGCCCGCAGCAGCGACCGTTATAGCCACCACGACAAGCACAAAAACCAATAACTTACGCTTCAAAGTTGATACTCCTGTTGCAACAATTGCTGCAGCTGACGGGTAACGCTGCCTATCTCTAACGACTGCTGGTCCAGCTGAATAACAGGCCAGATATCAATCAGACTATTGCAGATAAACATCTCACTGGCCTGGTGCAACACCGTAGGCAGATAGCGCCCTTCATTTACCCTGATAGCCGCCTGCCGGGCAACTTCGATCAAATGGCTACGCACAATACCTGCGACACCACAGCGATCAAGCACCGGGGTATATAACACCCCTTCAACCACCCAGAACAGGTTACTCATGGTGCCTTCTGCCAGGTAGCCTTCCAGATCACAGACCAGTCCTTCAGCAATAGCCGCATCCTGCCATTCCGCACGAGCCAGCACCTGCTCCAGCCGGTTCAGGTGTTTAATCCCGGCCAGTAGTGGGTTCAGGCCCAGCCGGGTATCACACAGGCGCACCCGCACTCCCTGCTCTGCTGGCTGCCCAGCAAAGTCCGGCAGCGGGCCTAACGCAACAATCCGGCTAACCTGCGCAATATCAGGCAACCGATAGCCACGGCCACCAGGACCGCGGGTAAGGGTGAGTTTCAGCACACCACTATCGGGTAGCGTTAACGCTGCGACATCCTGCTGCAGCAACGCCAGACTTGAGGCGGGGAATTTAAGCCGCGCCAGACCGGATTGTAACCGCGCCCAGTGCTGCTCCAGCAGCAACGCACGGCCATCGCGGATCTGAACGGTTTCAAACAGGCCATCACCGTAGCTTAAGCCACGGTCACTGAGGTCAAGCTGATTAGCCGGTTGGCCATTGAGCCAGGTTTTCATGAGCGTTCGCCAGTACAGAGCCGGAGGCGGGAAGCCACCCCGGACAGTGAATCAGATTTTACGGAAGACCAGGGTACCGTTAGTACCACCAAAGCCGAACGAGTTAGACAGCGCGGTTTCGATCAGGCATGACTGTGGTTCATGGGCGACGTAGTTCAGATCACAGCCTTCGGAGGGGTTATCCAGATTAATCGTCGGCGGCGCAACCTGATCACGCAGCGCCAGAATGGAAAAGATCGCTTCAACCGCTCCTGCTGCACCCAGCAAATGACCAATCATGGATTTAGTGGAGCTCATCCGCACGCGGCCTGCAGCCGCACCCATCAGGGTTTTAACCGCATTGGTTTCCGCCTGATCCCCCGCCGGGGTCGATGTACCATGGGCATTGATGTAGTGCAGCTGGTCCACCGCCACACCCGCATCACGCACTGCATTTTGCATCGCCAGCGCCGCACCCTCGCCATGTTCCGGCGGCGAGGTCATATGCCATGCATCATCACTCATACCAAAGCCCGCCAGCTCTGCATATATATGCGCACCACGAGCACGAGCATGTTCGTATTCTTCCAGTACCAGAATGCCAGCCCCGTCGCCCAGCACGAAGCCATCACGGTCCTGATCCCAGGGACGGCTGGCAGCCTGCGGGTTATCATTACGGGTCGACAGCGCGCGGGCCGCACCAAAACCACCAATGCCCAGCGGCGTAGTCGCCATTTCAGCACCACCAGCAAGCATGACATCTGCGTCACCATACTGAATTATCCGCATCGCCTGGCCAATGTTATGAGTACCCGTTGTACAGGCCGTGGTAATAGCAATGTTCGGGCCTTTAAAGCCATATTCAATCGCCAGATTTCCGCCGATCATATTAATAATGCTGCCCGGCACAAAAAAAGGCGATATCCGCCGTGGACCGGATGCATTTAACGTATCGTGAGTGGCCTCAATCATTGGCAACCCACCAATACCTGAACCGATGGCACAACCCATTCGAGGCGCATTTTGCTCAGTCACTTCCAGTCCGGCATCACTAATGGCCTGTTTGGCAGCAGCAATACCGAACTGAATAAAAATATCCATCTTGCGCGCGTCTTTTACACTTATATATTCGTTTATATCAAAATTTTTAACGGATGCAGAAAAACGAGTTGCAAAGGCGCTGGTATCAAATGTTTCAATTGGAGCGGCACCGCTGCGGCCCGCAAGGATAGCTTCCCAGCTGTCCTGAACGTTGTTACCAACAGGGGTTAACATACCCATCCCGGTGATTACTACGCGCCTGCGAGTCATATATTCTCCAGCTTTATTTTGGTCAAAAGAAAAGCCGCGACTATGAGACATAGTGCGGCTTTTCAAGCAATCTGTTTACTGCTGTATCAATTACTGGTTCTTTTCGATGTAATCGATAGCCAGCTGAACAGTAGTGATCTTCTCAGCTTCTTCGTCTGGAATCTCAGTTTCAAACTCTTCTTCCAGCGCCATAACCAGCTCTACTGTATCCAGAGAGTCAGCGCCCAGATCTTCAACGAAAGAAGCTTCGTTAGTCACTTTATCGGCTTCAACACCCAGCTGCTCTGCGATGATTTTCTTAACGCGCTCTACAATGTTGCTCATAACTCTTCCTATCTTTTTTATCAACACCACCGCACCCGGGGATGCGAATCGGGATTGTGTTCAAATCCACCTTGCCCTGATAAAGCTCAGGCATGATGGCATGTACGATCGAACTTTGTTTGACGGCCCATTATCAACATATTGACGGAAAAAACAATTCTTCCCGTCAGCCTTTATCAGGACATATACATCCCGCCGTTGACATGGATCGTCTCACCGGTCACATAACCACCACCCTGGCTTGCAAGGAACCCCACAACAGCGGCGATCTCTTCAGGCTGGCCCAGGCGGCTCATTGGAATACGCGATGTGAGCGCGGCTTTGTGTTCTTCCGGCAGCCCACTGGTCATATCGGTATCGATGAAACCAGGCGCTACACAGTTAACTGTAATGTTGCGGGATGCAATCTCTTGCGCCAGTGCGCGTGAAAAGCCTTCCATGCCCGCTTTGGCAGCCGCATAGTTGGCCTGGCCAGCATTGCCCATAGACGCAACCACAGAGCTTATATTGATGATGCGACCCCAGCGTGCTTTGGTCATGCCACGCAGGCAGCCCTTAGCAACACGGTAGACGGAGGTGAGGTTAGTTTCCAGCACCCCATCCCATTCGTCTTCTTTCATCCGCAGCATGATGTTATCACGGGTAATACCGGCATTATTTACCAGCACCGCAACCGCACCAAACTGCTCCTGAATCTGCTTGATAACGCTGTCGACAGACTCGGCATCAGCAACGTTCAGCACCATACCTGTACCTGCCACGTTTGCTGCAGACAGGTATTCAGAGATTGCACTCGCACCCGCTTCACTGGTTGCCGTGCCAATTACAACAGCACCCTGACGACCCAGCTCTTCAGCAACAGCCTTGCCGATACCTCGAGTTGCGCCCGTAACCAGCGCGACCTTACCTTCAATGCTCATAATATGCTTTAACCCCAGCTTACTGACTCAGCGCTTTTTCAAGCCCGGCCGCATCGTTAATCGCGGCAACCACCAGCGGCTTGTGTATCTTTTTGTTCAGGCCAGACAATACTTTGCCTGGTCCGCATTCGATCGTGTTTTCAACACCCAGCGCAACCATCGCCTGAACGCTATTCGTCCAGAGCACCGGGCTATACAGCTGCGCCAGCAGGTTCGCTTTCAGTTCATCAACACTGGCAGACACAGAAGCAGATACATTCTGTATCACCGGAATTTTTGGCTGCGCAACAGCAATATCTGCCAGCGCTTGCGCCATCTGCTCGGCAGCAGGCTTCATCAATTCACAGTGAGACGGCACGCTGACGGGCAACGGAATGGCACGCTTGGCACCCGCCGCTTTGCAGGCTTCAGTGCCACGTTCAACAGCCTCTTTTTCACCAGCGATTACAATCTGACCAGGGCAGTTGTAGTTAACCGCCGCAACAACGCCACCCTGCGCAGCATCTTCACATGCAGCTTGCACCGCATCGTCAGCCAGCCCCAGAATAGCAGCCATTGCGCCTGCGCCGGCAGGCACAGCCTGTTGCATAAACCGCCCACGCAGCTCAACCAGTTTGACACCATCTTTGAAATCGATGGCACCCGCACATACCAGCGCGGTATATTCACCCAGGCTATGACCCGCCAACACGGAAGGCGTAGCACCACCCTGTTGCAGCCAGAGGCGCCATAGCGCAACACCAGCAGTCAACAACGCAGGTTGCGTCTTATCGGTCTGATTCAACGCTTCAGCCGGACCATCCTGTATCAGTGCCCACAGGTCATAACCCAGCACTTCAGACGCCTCAGCGAAGGTTTCAGTAATAACACTATGCGTCTGTGCCAACTCTGCCAGCATACCAATCTGCTGGGAGCCCTGACCCGGAAATACAAATGCTAAAGACTGCGACATAGATTCCTCTATATAGAAAGTCGATCTGTGACTCAACTGCCCACCGGGACGGTAAACAGGAGCCGTAGTTTACATGATTCGGCCAGTATTAACACCGACCGCCATCAGCTAAGGTAACGCGCTACCCGGCTACTTATCTTCTCCGGTAGCGCCATCTGCGCCTCCGCTACCGCCTGTTCCAGCGCATAACGAAAACACTTCACATTAGCCGCACCATGACTTTTTACCACTATACCCTGCAACCCTAACAAGCTGGCACCATTATGCCGCGACGGATCGATCTGCCGTTGCAACTGCACCAGCATAGGCCGCGCCAGAAACGCCAGCAGCCGCCGATAAAAACTACCACGAAAACTGGCACTGACTTTGCTCCCGATCAAGCGAGCAAGACCTTCACTACTTTTGAGTGCGATATTACCCACAAAGCCATCACACACAATCACATCAGCCTTACCCGAAAACAGATCACTGGCCTCGATAAAACCAATATAATTAAGCCCCGCCTGCTCATCAATCAATCGAGACGCCAGCCGAACCTGCTCATTCCCCTTGATCTCTTCCTCGCCGATATTCAACACCCCCACCTGCGGATGCGCAATCCCATCAACTGATTGCACCAGCACTGACCCCATTACAGCAAACTGTAAGAGGTGCTCAGCACTACAATCAACATTCGCCCCCAGATCCAGCAGATAGCTATGCCCGGCAGGCGTAGGTACAGGAGAGATAATTGCAGGTCGATCAATACCCGGCAGCGTACGGATAACATGCCGCCCAATCGCCATCAAAGCACCGGTATTGCCCGCACTGACACAAGCATCCGCCACACCATCAGCCACACACTGCAATGCCAAAAACATCGACGAATCACGCAGGTGGCGCAACGCATAAGACGGCTTATCTTCATTACGGATAACAGTATCGGAATGCACAAGCACCAACCGTTCAGTAACAGACGGCTTTATGCGCTTAAGAAAAGGATTGATCTGAGACTGATCACCAATTAAATGGATAACCAGTTGGGGATGACGCCGGAGCGCGTCAAGGACAGCAGGAACGGTAACGCGGGGACCGAAGTCCCCGCCCATCGCATCAACTGCAATGGTTGAATAAGCCGTCAAGGCTTATTCGGCAACCTGCTTATTGACAACCTGCGCACCACGCAAGAAACCATCTGCGGTCACGTGGTGGCGACGGTGAGTTTCACCGGTAGTCGGATCTACAGACAGAGTTGGGCCATTCAGCGCATCGTGTGAACGACGCATGCCACGTTTAGAACGAGATTTCTTGCTCTTCTGTACTGCCATGATTAATAGCTCCTATTTCGTTTTCTTATCGGCTTTTAACTGAGCCAATATACTAAAAGGGTTTGGTTTGTCGGATGCACTCTCTGTGTCATCCGCCTTAACCGCCTTGCCGTTGTCGCCAAAGGAGGTTTGGACACTACAATCTGGGTGGTATGGCACCATTGGCAGACTGAGTATCAGCTCTTCCTCTATCACCGGAAACAGCTCAATCTCTTCATCCTCAACGATCAGCGAATCATAAGAGCGAGGCAAATGCTTCGCTTTTTCCTCGCTGGGCGCGATTGCCAGATTGAATGTTGCCGTAACTTCAACGTCCACCGGTTCAAGGCAGCGTTGGCACGCCATTGGGACAATGCCCGTGGCGTTACCAATGATGGTACGAATTCGTTGCTCATCAAGATCAAACTGAAGATCTACCTTGATCTCTCCATCTGACGTAGTCAGACACTGAGAAAATTCTGGTAGCTCCGCAGCCTTGATAAGACTCTGAAACCGTATCCCCCGCTCAGCAAGCTTTCGCGGATCAATTCTTTTCGGTAATGGATCGTACGACATAGGCGCGCAATTCTAGGGCCGAATGCCCGTGCTGTCAAAGCCTTAGGCAGGTTTATGAAGGGTAAGCAGACGAAAATACAATAGTTTTTTTGCCGCCTACAATGTTCGGGTGTATTTTAGCGACAAATATCCAATGTAGATAGCAACGGATTCGCCCAACATGCAAACACTTGTACTCGCCTCCAGTTCACCTTTTCGCAAAACCATCCTGGATAAGCTGAACCTGCCTTATACCACCCACAGCCCCGATATTGACGAAAGCGCACACAAAAACGAGAGCCCCGCCGAACTGGTATGCCGACTGGCCGAGCAAAAAGCCCGCGCCGTACGCCAGCAGTACCCCGACGCCCTGATCATCGGTTCCGATCAGGTCGCCATCCTGGACGGCACAATCATCGGCAAACCACACACGCACGAGAAAGCCACCGAGCAGCTACGCAACACCTCTGGCCGCATCGTTACCTTCCTTACCGGCCTGAGCCTGTATAACGCCCAGACAGAACGCACACAGACCGACGTCATCTCGTTTACCGTCCACTTCCGCCAGCTCAGCGACAGCATGATCGAAAATTACCTGCTCGCTGAAAAGCCCTACAACTGCGCGGGCAGCTTCAAATCCGAAGGACTGGGCATCGCCCTGTTCAAGCGCCTGGAGGGCGACGACCCCAACACTCTGATCGGCTTGCCACTCATCCGCCTGATACAGATGCTTGAAGCAGAAAACATTCCTGTACTGGGGTAGCTGAAACAGCCGGACTCACCCACCATATAAAAAGGGATTACCCTCGGCAATCCCTTTTTTAATTAACACCAGACCAGACACTTAACTACTGGTTAAATAGAATACAACTAGCCACTTAAACAACTCAGCTGACGCCTCACACCTCTATTAACACAACCGTTAAACATCACCGGCTATTAATTAAGTCGAGATTAGCGCAGGTTCACCGGCGACACACCGGCATCCATTCCTATAGCCGTTGCCATCCCTTTAGCAAAACTGACACCCAACTGGTCAATAATTTCTTCCCAGGGTTTTGGCTGTGGCATGTAATCCACCAGTTTCTCGACACCAATCAGCTCACGGGCAACATAGCTACTACTACCCAGGCCATCAATCAGCCCCATCTCCAGCGCCTGCTCCCCAGTCCAGACCAGGCCCGTAAACAGCTTCGGATCATTCTTCAGACGCTCACCACGACCCACCCGCACCTGCTCGATAAACTGGCGATGGGTGGTGTTGAGCACTTCCTGCCACAACCGGGACTCTCGATCATCCGACGGGCTGAACGGGTCCAGAAACGCTTTATGCTCGCCCGCCGTATAGATGCGACGCTCAACACCCAGCTTGGACATCAGATCAACAAAACCAAAGCCAGACGCGGTAACCCCAATAGAACCCACCAGGCTGGCTTTATCGGCATAGATCTCATCTGCCGCAGCAGCAATATAATAGGCACCCGATGCGCCGATATCTGAAATCACCGCATACAGTTTTTTCTCCGGGTTCAGCGCCCGCAAACGCTTAATCTCATCATAGATGTAGCCCGACTGCACCGGACTACCACCCGGACTGTTGATCCGAAGAATCACCGCTTTAGCCGACGGCTCTTTGAATGCACGCCGCAAGGACCAGACAATATTATCCGCGCTAGCCTCATCTTTTGCCGAAATAGGCCCCAGCACCTCAATAATCGCGGTATGTTCGGCTGACTCAGCGGAATCAGACGTCATATCGGATTTGATAAAAAACAGCGCCAGCAGGGCAAACAGGTAAGTAAACGTCAGTAGTTTGAAGAAAATACCCCAGCGCCGAGCCCGACGTTGCTCCACATGTAACCCACCAACAATTTTCTCCAGCAAACGCCATTCACGACCCGACCCTTCCGCACGCACCTTATCCAGCGCCTGCAAAGCCTCGTCGCTCCCTTTCTCAGGGTTATCCCAATGATTATCAGCCACGTTCTGTCCTCTTAACTTTTCTGCTCAAGCCATTGCTCAATCTGTACAAACTGATCCACCATCAACACCGGCGACCAGGGCGTTAAACGTTCCAGTGGGTGCGCGCCATACGTCATCGCGACCCGGTCAACGTTCGCCCGCTGGCCCATCTCCAGATCAAAGCTGGTATCACCAATCATCAATGCCTCATCAGCTTTGACACCAGTCTCCTGCAAAATCTCATGTAGCATATGCGGATCTGGCTTCGAGGTTGTCTCATCGGCGCAACGACTGGTCTCAAACAGATCGCGTAAGCCTGTTTCATCAAATACCTTTTCCAGACCGCGCCGACTCTTACCCGTCGCCACAGCCAGACGGTAACCTGCCGACTTCAAGCGCCCCAGCGATGCCTCAACCCCGTCAAACAGCGCGGTAGGCGTATTATCTGCCCCCAGGTAGTAATAGCCATAGCGCTCACGCATTGCCAGGATACCCGCCTCATCAATCGTGGGGATCAGCTCAACCAGCGCCTCAGGCAACCCCAGACCAATAATATGCTGCACCGCCGTATCCGTCAGCTCACCATACCCCAGATCACGGGAGGCCTGCTGCATGCTGGACACAATCCGCGCCGCAGAATCGATAATCGTGCCATCCCAATCAAAGATAAGTAACTTATACACTTTTAAAGCCCCATCTAAAGCTCAACCGCCAGCGGCGGAAAAAAGAAAGCAGCTATATAGCGCCAAATAAGGCCCGCTGACAAGGGAAGACTGCCCACTCCACAAACAAGATCCCTGCAAGCACCCTTCACGCATAAAAAAACCCGCCGATCCGAAGATGGGCGGGCGAGCGTACAACATGAGATAGCACATAAAAATCAGTGAGTTGCAGTATCGGCCTGTGCGGCAGCAACCTCATTTCGGCGCTGAATCATCTCTTGCGCCATTTTCTGGCCGAACAGCTGCATAACCTTTTCCGGGTCGTCACTTTCGGCCGCCTCTTCCATCGCCTCAACAATCGCCTTGATCGTCGGCAGAGTCTTTACAACAAGTTCATTGATGTACTGCTCAGGTGCGGTACCTGTAATCTGCTGGTAGCGCTCAAGCAACGCCGCCACTTCCGCTGGCAGTTCAATCTGGATCGGTGTGTTCTGTGACATAACTGACGCCTTCGCTCTAATGGTTGTTATGAGGAGCTCTGTCGAATATAAAAATTCCGCCCCACCAGCGTTAGAACCAACAAAGCTCCTTTCCTGGCACCAGCTGGCCATATCAAACCTGCCACACTGGTGCTACCCCAGCAGACTTCTGGCCTTATGCTGAGCTACGTAGCCATTTTCTTCTCCGACCACGGAGATCGCGCCGTACCAAGACAAACGGCATTCACCAGAATAAAAAGCGGAAGGCACTATGTCCGAATTTAAAACCCTGGCCACGATGGGCCTTACCGATGTAAAGAGCATACACCGTTTCAGCCTGTCAGAAAAAAATGGCCAGGATCTGCTCAAAGTCCAGCTTGACCAGCCGGAGAATTCCGTTTTACCAAGCAGCACCAGCTTTAGTTTCAAGCAGGATGATCTAGCCCAGCAACAGATGAAACTGGCCGCCGTCGCTGAATTAACTCAACTGACACGCGAAAGCACACGCGGAGATAAAGAGAAGATTGAAGAACTGGAAGCAGATATAGACAGAATGGAAGCAATCATGAGAAGTAAACTGGACGAGATGCGCCAGGAAGTAAAAAATCTGTTCTGATAGTACGCAACAATAAACAAGGAATATAAAGCAGGCGGCCAATTAGAAAATGGCGCCTGCCTTACAAAAGAACAATCATTCTGACTACCTGCAAAAAACTCAGAAAACCGACCCAAATACAGGACGCATAATATAGCGTGAGCTCATACGGGAAGCCGAACAGCGCCTGATGCACTCATACTCGCGACCATTCCAGCTGAAGTAGCGCGCTTCACACTGACGTAACCCCTCAATCAAATCACGATCCTGGCACTGAAATTCCACCTTAAATGACTTCTTACGCAACCCCCAAAAGCTGCGTACAAACTGACAATCAAGGAATTCGGCATCAGCAGATTCTGCCGAAGCATAAATACCAATCCAGTCACAATCATGCAACCAGATATCACTCTCAACCGTACAGGTAATATCGTACTGTTCAGCATCTTCAAAAGGGTCAATTTCAAGCCAGAACTGACGGATTTCATTACTGCTTAAACAACTGGACTCAGAGCGACCCTTGAGTAACCGGGCCGCCACATAAGCGGGTTCCTTTTTTAGCATGTCAACATTCCTTTATTGCAGTGAGTTCTGTTTCAGCGATGCGCTATTAACGGGTACTTTCAGCATGGTTAACAACCGCAGATTAATCAAATTTGAGAATCTGATAACAGAGCATTACAAAGCAATGACATTTTAGCGCACAATCGATACAGCCCAGGACTTCAGGCCTGCTTGATAAAGACCGTAGAAACAGCCGAAATCACTTCGTCTTTCAGTGGCTTATCGCCTTTTAGAACCCCAGGCATTACCTGAGGATTATTCCCGGCTTGCTGGGAAATTTTACGCTCTTGCTGGCTGAATATATCCCACGTCAATGGACTGGCAACATTAGTTTCATACATACAAACCACCATTTAAATGAATTTACCAAATCAGCACAAAATCATTATTCTTATACAAATCAAAAAGTTAAAACAACCAACCTACCTAAACATGGAGGATAAAAAACACCCCGGCTTCAATTTGAAAAACATATAAACATGAATAATATTGATGAACACCATGAGCGCAGCAAAAACAGCCGCGCCCACGGATCTACATCAGCAAAACAGCTTACGCAACCCAGATTGACTTGACATTACAAAACTCACGAATGCCATGCTCTGCCAGTTCACGCCCCAGCCCAGACGCCTTGATACCACCAAAGGGCATACGCACATCACTGGCGACCTGGGCATTAACAAAAACAGCCCCCGCTTCGATTTGACGCGCCATCGCCTCGCCCTTTTCAACATCAGCCGTCCAGATACTTGCTCCCAGCCCAAAGCGAGTAGCATTCGCCAGGACAATCGCATCCTGCTCATCACGAGCACGCACAATACTGGCTACCGGACCAAACAACTCTTCATTGAAGGCTGTCATTCCCAGCTTGACGTTATCCAAGATAGACGGCGCATAATAGAAACCCTCCCCTTCAACCGGCTCACAGCCCAGCAATGGAACCGCACCCTCAGCAATACTCTCCTTCACCTGAGCGTGCAGCTCATCACGCAGATCAGCCCGGGCCATTGGCGCTATAGACTCACCAGGTTTCAATGCCTGCACTCGCGCCACCAGCTTTTCAGTGAATTCACGGGCAATGGCATCAACAACGATAAAGCGCTTAGCCGCAATACAGATCTGGCCTGCATTGGAGTAACGCGCCCGCACAGCCACGTCCACCGCCTGATCCAGATCCGCATCCTCCAGCACGATAAACGGGTCAGAGCCGCCCAGCTCCAGCACTACCTTTTTAAGGTTCGCACCGGCCAGCGCTCCTATCTGTCGTCCGGCACGCTCACTACCGGTAAACGCCACCCCATGCACACGCGGATCAGCAATCACTCTGGCTGCCTGATCATTATCGATATACAGATTGGTAAACAGCCCTGCTGGCGCACCGGCATCGACCGCCAGCTGCACCATCGCAGCAGCACAGCGGGGCACGTTCGGCGCATGCTTAAGCAGCGCACTGTTACCCGCCATCAACGTCGGTGCCAGAAAACGGAATACCTGCCAGTAAGGGAAGTTCCACGGCATAATCGCCAGCACCGCTCCCAGTGGCTCGTAGGACACCAGACTGCGAGACGCAACGGTTTCGATCAACTCATCCTGCAGCATCCCTTCAGCATGCTCGGCATAGTGTCGGCAGGCCACGGCACACTTATCTACCTCACCGAGCGCTTCAGTCAGCAGCTTGCCCATCTCTTCATGGGCCATTTGTGCCAGCTGTTCACGACGCTGTTCAATCAGCTCAGCGATACGGATCAGCAGCGCGCCTCGCTCAGAAAAGCGAGTACCACGCCAGTACGCAGCCGCCTGCGCAGCCTGCTCCAGCGCACAATCCAGCTCAGCATTCGGCAGCAGTGGAAAACTTTCCAGCAAGGTATTATCAGCCGGGTTACGAGACGCAAAAGTCATCAGATATCTCCAGATCAGTATCGGTATTAGTCCATGGCACACAGGTATAACAAAGTAGCAATCACCACTTTGCTATTGCCCCCAGCCGGTGAACACCTTTCACACGCACCTGACGGCATTTCGCCCACGATAAGCCGACATGCTAGAAACACAAAGCCCCACAGACAAAGGCCAGTCAGTTGTCTTTTATGGAGCCAACCGCACCTCAACGTTCTGGCTGCCAGAAAATAGCCTTCGATCAGCTTTCCTCTTGATCGCCGAGCCTCTATGATGCGCCGCCTATCTTCCTGTTAAACCGCAGTTATGAGGCCAACCCCGTGGAGTTAACCAGCACGCTGATCGCGTTCGCAGCAATTATTGCCTTTGCCACCTACGTGCAAACCGTCACCGGCTTTGCCCTGGGCATGATTGTCATGGGGGCTGTCACCACCTTTGATCTGGTACCGATCGCCTTCACCTCTGTCGTTATCAGCCTGGTCACCCTGGCCAATGGCCTCTTTGCCATCAAAGGAAATATGCACGCCCTGAATAAAAAAACGGTCCTGATCACCACCGCAGGTATTTTCCCAGGCCTGGCCATCGGACTCTGGTTACTGGATTACCTCAGCGCTGAATTTGCCAGCACACTCCAGGTTCTGCTGGGCATTACAATTATCGGCGGCGGCCTGATGATCATGCTCAAACCTGAACCGATGAAAGCCATCTCCAGCAACGCTACATTTGCTGGCGCAGGTACCACAGCGGGCTTACTGGCAGGCATGTTCAGCATGGCCGGACCACCGCTGGTCTATCAGTTCTACCGTCAGCCATTTGAAATGCTCACTATTCGCCTGTCGCTGCTAGCGATATTCCTGCTCTGCTCACTGATCCGCACCGTCATGGTTGGCGTCCAGGGCGGATTGACGATGGATATGTTCACCTTCTCAGCGATCTGCCTGCCCATTGTTGCTGTATTTACCTGGCTGGGCCGAAAGTATCCACCACCGGTCAGTAATAACACACTACGCCGCATCGCATTTGGCCTGCTGATTGTTATTGGCATCTCACTACTAATCACTGTTTAACCAGAATCCAGATCAACGTCCGATACTGGCGCTCATAACAAAAACAATACCGTTAGGATGACACGCCAGTACAGACTCAAGGATTAAGCACAGTGAAAGCTTCCGATATACGCGACATGCTTCTTTTAGCCGCCCTCTGGGGCGCATCGTTTTTACTGATGCGCATCTCCGCCCCTGCATTCGGCCCAGCCCTACTGGTAGAGCTTCGAGTCTTACTGGCCGCCCTGTTTTTACTGCCTTTTGTATTGCGCCGAGGCCTGCTCAAGCAGGCTCAGCGTAAAGCCATACCCTTGCTCGTTGTCGGTATATTCAACTCAGCACTGCCTTTCGTACTGTTTTCATGGGCTTTGCTCGTACTTTCAACAGGCTTCACCGCCATCATTAATGCCACTGCACCCTTATTTGGCGCACTCATCGGCGCAGCGCTGTACCAGCAGGCACTAACTCGGGCAAAAATATCAGGCATGCTAACCGGCCTCTTCGGCGTTACCTGTTTGATCAGCAGCAAAGGTGATCTGAATCTCACCAGTACTATTCTGACTCTGGCGGCTGCACTCGGAGCTGCCGTCTGTTACGGCTTTGCCGCCAATTACAGCAGCCAGCAGCTGAAAGAAACACCCGCGCTGGTTCAGGCATTTGGCAGCCAGCTGGCAGCCGCTATTATTCTGTTAATACCTGCACTTTTATGGCTACCAACAGAACTCCCGAACATGGCGGACTGGCTAGCAGTTATCACGCTTGGCATTGCCTGTACCGGTATCGCCTACCTGCTCTACTTCCGCCTGATTAATAATATTGGCGCCACTGGCGCCATCAGTGTGACCTTTCTGATTCCCGCATTTGCCATGGCATGGGGGTGGCTCTTTATCGATGAGCCCGTCAGCCTGATGATGACAGGTAGCTGCCTCATCATCCTCACCGGCACAGCTCTGACAACAGGGCTGATCAAAGGCAAAAAAAGCCAGCCCTGCAATACTTGAGCTATCACTAAGCGCTACCGGGGTTCTTCTTTCAGAATAAAGCCCCGGCACAGCTCACTGTTTATCAAAAAATACCCATACAGCAATTGATAATTTTCAGCAGATGATTAAGGTGTTATGGATAATAAGTTACTACCAACGTCTTAAGACGTAAGAGTGGTAACACCAATAAAACTAATAATATCCAGCAAGACACCCACTATGACTAATCTGATAAAAAACCTGGGCAGCCCCCTGCTACGCCCAATACTGTTCGCTGTGATAGCGATCATCGTCGTTCAGACGCTTACCTTGCTCGGGGTGACCCGAGGCAACATTAACCAGCTGGTCAATAGCACCAGCAGCACCCTCAGTGCAGGCAGCCAACAGATGGAACAACGCCTGCAGCAAGCCGAGCAAACCATCAGCCACTCAATTGAGACCCTTACCGAGAAAACCAGCGACACCCTGACAAGCACCCTGGAGCGTCGCCTGAGCAAAGAGCAGCAGCAAGTTGCCAGCTTACTGACCAATGCGACCCAGCAAACCGCCAACGCTCTGGCTGAAATGATGGCTATCGCTGCCCCCCAGGCGATCTGGGATAAAGACAGCCCCGCCCTCACCCAGCTGGTACGCAACCTGCACCGAAACAAAAATGTCGTCTTCGCCCGTTATTACGATATCGACGGTAAACCGTTAACCCGACACCTGGACAAACGCAAGGCCAAGGTGAAAGAACTGATCAAGAAGGGTAAAGGCCGCCGTACGATGGACAAAGTAATCGATGCTGCCCGTAAAGACCCTGAGATCTATCTGGTCGAAGTCGATATCAACCCTCGTGGCGCCGTGATCGGCCGCTTTATGCTGGCGGTCTCAAACAAGCAGGCACGGGATGCCAGCCTGGCACTGGAGCAGCGCTTTGATCGCCTGATCAGCGCCAGCCGAATGGCTGTCACCATGGAAATTAACGGCCAGGCCAAAAACACTCATGACACCCTGCAACAGGCAATAAAAGAAACCCTGGCGACCAACCAGCAAATCAATCAGCAAGCAGCACAGAGTATGCTGAGCAGCGCCAGCACTCTGATGGAGAAGATGACCGCCATCATGGTCGGACTGGGCATACTGATGATCATCCTGCTGGCCATTATTATGGGCATGCGCATTATCACCAAACTGACCGCCCTGACTGGCGCCCTGCGCGAGCTGGCTACTGGTGATGGCGACCTGACCCGACGCATACAGATCAACAGCCGTGATGAAATCGGCATCATGGCTTCAACCATCAACAATTTCATCGAGAAAACCCAGCAACTGGTGCAACAGGCGACCCAGGCCGCCGACAGCACCTCAGGCCGCATCAACGACATCAACCGGAGCTGCAGCGACGCTCACCAGGCTGTAAACCACCAGAACGAACAACTGCAACAAACCTCCGTCGCCATCACCCAGATGTCGCAAACGACCGAGCAGGTTGCCGAACGGATTCAGCAAAACCTGACTAACGTTGACGAAATCCGCCTTGCTGGCCAGGAAGCGGGCAACATATCCCGTGATGTTCGAGACAACATCCGCCAGCTCGGCACCGAAGTGCGCGGCGCTGCCGATGCAGTCAACAATGTGGCCAGCCAGAGTGAAGAAATAAACGCTATTCTGGATGTCATCAAAGGTATCGCCGAACAGACCAATCTACTTGCGCTCAACGCCGCAATCGAGGCTGCACGCGCAGGTGAACGGGGCCGTGGTTTTGCCGTCGTCGCTGACGAAGTCCGCGATCTGGCCAGTAAAACCCAGGCCTCCACCGAGAACATCCAGCAACAGATCAACGCCCTGCAGGCGCGGGTAAACAGCGCTGTCAGTGTGATCAACAGCGCCAGCGACAATGCGGAAACCAGCATCATCGCCATTGATAGTTCAGATCAGAAGATCCAGGCAATCTCCAGCGCGGTACAGAAGCTGTACGACTTCACCCACGACATCGCCGCCATGGCGGAAGAGCAGTCACAGGTCTCGCACGAGATCACCCACAGCGTCGAGAAAATAAGCGGCCACGCCAACACAACCGCAGATGCCGTCAGGGACAACGCCAGCACAGCTGACGATCTGAGCAAACTGTCACACTCACTCAAATCCACCCTCGGTCAATTCCGAGTCTGACCGTAACCCTCACCAAAACACAGGCATAAAAAAAGGCGACCATCAGGTCGCCTTAAAGGAGCTAAGGGCAGGGTCAACAAGCACCCTGTATTGCTATTTACGCACTTACCAGACCGCGCTCACCCATGATCTCTTCGATCTCAGGCAGGCTGGCTGGGTCATCAATGGTGGAAGGAATGCTGTATTCCTTACCATCCGCTATCTGACGCAGCAGTTTACGCAGAATTTTACCAGAGCGTGTCTTCGGCAGACGCTGCACAACAATTGCGCGCTTGAAGCAGGCAACTGC
>JAIBDV010000203.1 GCA_024686055.1 Neptuniibacter sp. | reverse complement strand
GTGAAAGTACGGCAACTACTTGTTTCAACGTGGTATTCCTTATGCGTTGATTAGTGATCAATTGTTGGTTTTTCTTATACGTACATAGCAAACGGCATATATAGCTATCATACAAAAACCTCAGGATCAAACACTCGATCAACAACACTGGAAACGAACACTTACTTAAATTAATCAGACCCGGACAGTTGCAGCTTTTTACGCACCCGACTCAGGGCAACCGGCGTTACACCGATGTAAGAAGCGATAAACTGCAACGGAATACGTGGCAGTAAATGGGGATACTGATCGATAAATTGCAGATAACGCTGTTCAGCACTGAGCTGGACAAAACTGTTCTCACGCTCTTCCTTGCCAATAAAAAGCGCTTCCAGCAAGGCGCAATAACTCTCCAGAAAACCCGGCTGGTTCTTCATCTGACTAAAAAACTCAGCCCAGTCAAATACCAGACAGATCACCGGTTCCAGTACTTCAATACTGAACAGCGCCGGAGTCTGCCCCACCATGGCCCGGGTCGAGCCCGCCAGTGACGGTGCCTGAGCAAAGCTCTGAGTAAACGCCTTACCTGTCGGTGAAACACTGACGTAACGTACCAACCCGGTCGCCAGAAAAAACAGCTTCGGTGCAGCACACCCCTGCTCAATCAGATACTCACCCTTATCGTAGTAACACAGCTGAGCGCTCACACCCAGGCTGGCGAAGCTGTCAGCAGTAAATCCGCCGCCCAGCTGGCTAAAATAATCGATGAACATCTGCTCTGCCTGATACTGATTCACGATGCGCCTCCGGTGGCACGGATTGATGATCGGGTAATCAGGTACAGTGCCAGAGCCGTAAGCCCAACACCAGGCAGAACCGCAGGCGACAGCAACACAGCAACCTGCCCTTGCAACAACAGCACCAGCCCCGGCACCAGATACGTAAAGGCCACCAGCCTCTCAGGCCCGGTATAGCGTAACAGTGACTGTTGCAGAAACGCCGTTGCAATCGTGGCAAACAAGGTGAGATATAACAGTCCCTGCCAGAACGCAGCCTCAGCCCAGTGCACCTGCTGCCAGCCTCCTTGCCAGAGTACCCAGGGCAACATGATCATGCTGCCGCAGAGCAGTAACAGGAAAGCCCCCAATTGCGGCGGTGCCAAAGCGCTCCAGCGCCGCGCCAGCACCACATGCAACGCCAGGCTTATACAAGCCAGCAAGCAGATCAGATCACCCTGCTGCCAGTGCAGAGACTGTAGCCCACCCTGCCCGCTGCCCATTAACACCCAGATTGCGCCAGCAACACCAATCAGGAAGCCCAGCAACTGACAGCCCTTGGCAACCGTTCCTGCAATCAGATACCCCAGCCCTACACTCAACAGCGGTACCAGGGTATAAATCACCGAAGTTTGCAAAGCGGTCGTCGTTTTTAATGCCTCAAAAAGACCGATGAAAAACAGCATCAGACAGAGACTGGTCAGCCCATAGCGTGCCAGAATCCCTATTTGCAGATATGGCCCCAGCTGGCGGTACACCAGTGGAAGCAGGCACAGACAGGCCAGCAAGAACCGCAGCCAGGTACTGAACAGCGGTGAGGCATAAGGCACCAGTGTAGCGGAGACGATAAAAGAAGAAGCCAGCAGGAAGACCCAGAGCAACAGGACCATATTCAGCACAAGCGGAACTGCCATAGCCGGGCCCTCAGGCAGAAAAACGCTGATAGAGGTACTGCGCAACCGCCAGATCCACATCCAGACCGAACGTTTCATTCAGGATCCCGTGCAATGCGCCAGCATCAGCCACCTTTTCAACCTGGCTTTGCCCTTCAGCCAGCCGATGCAGCTCGGCGTTACGTAACGACAGCGTGTGGTCATCATATTTGCGACACACCACCAGGTTATTCAAAAAAGCGGCGTCGGGATACTTGTGTGAGAAAAAATGACTGGTCAGGCAATCCGCCTCGCTATAGCGGCCCAGATCAAAACGATACAGGGTGAAAAACGCCCCCTCCTTGAGAATCTGAAAATCAAAATCGCCAGCGTCAGTTTGCATAATCCGATAGCAATTATCGCCCTGTTCCTGCACCAGACCGGGCACCAGCTTCAGCGGGAAACGGGCACCAAAATGGCCAAAGCCTGTATCCACAATGTATTGCTGGGTTCCTTCCCCTTCAGGCAGGCTCACCAGGCTTATCCGGTGCGTGCGTGGCCGGTCCTCTTCGGTGTTGTACAGCACCCGGGCCAGCAGAATACGCGCTTCTATTCCCAGGCTGCACAACACCTCAAACGCCAGCCGGTTATGCTCAAAGCAATACCCCCCCCGGTTCTGACGAACAATCTTGTTCAGCAGAAACCCCGGCTCCAGTGGCATCTCCTGTTGCAGCAGCGCCGCCAGGTTATTGAAGGTGAAGCGGGTCACATGACGTTGTTGCAACTGACGTACCAGCGCCAGCGATGGAGTCCGATCGCTGATATCCAGCTGACTCAGGTATTCATCACAGATCTGTTCGGGGGTCATAGGGCTACTCCTGGATTTCAATGCGGCCAGCGTAAACGCCTGCCACCGCGCAGTAATTAACCCAGGTTAAGTGGTAACAGAAGAAGCGTTTGAGAAGCCGCTGGCAACCCGGAACCGGGCCACCAGCGTATAACACAGGCAGACTTACGCCAGCCTGCGCTCGGTCGCAGTGTTCAACGTCGTCAGTCGGCGCGTCAGCCAGCTCAGTAACACACCGTAGAGTGGGATAA
This sequence comes from Neptuniibacter sp., assembly GCA_024686055.1. Taxonomy (GTDB): domain Bacteria; phylum Pseudomonadota; class Gammaproteobacteria; order Pseudomonadales; family Balneatricaceae; genus Marinobacterium_C. Next base: position 3,344 of record JAIBDV010000203.1, on the reverse strand, counting down.
ACAACGCCAGACTGATCAGCAATTTAAAGCCATAATCAACCAGCGCAATCTCAGTCCAGTTGGCTGCCATAAACGCATCCGGACTCTGATAAAACGCGATGCCGAAAAACGCCAGCGTATCCAGACCATTGCCCAGAATCGTCGAGGCCGTAGGCGCAACCCACCACTGGCGGGTCTGGCGCAGGCGGTTAAACACATGCACATCCAGAATCTGGCCCAGCATATAGGCCATAAAACTGGCGATGGCGATCCGCGCCACAAACAGATTAAACGTTGCCAGCCCTTCCATGCCCTGCCAGCTGCCTGCAAAAAACAGCACCGACAAAGCATAAGAGATCAGTAACGCAGGCAGCATTACCCGCACGATAATCTGTCGTGCCAGCCGGGCACCGTAAATACGCACGGTCAGGTCAGTCGCCAGAAAAATAAACGGGAAGGTAAATGCCCCCCAGGTGGTGTGAAAACCGAACAGGGTAAATGGAAGCTGTACCAGATAGTTGCTGGAACAGATGACCAGCAGGTGGAATAACACCAGAAAAGAGAGTGCCTTGCGCTGCTGCACAGGGGAAAATTGCGTCATGAAACACCTTTTTAGGATGGGGTGAGGGAACCCAGACAGTTTTTTTGAAGCGCCCTGCCACCGCGCTTCACTCATATCCAGCGGCCCGAAAACCGTGGCTGGGCATTATACCGTTGCTTGCCTTACTGTGAATCAACAATTTCTTAACAGAGTTCTGCTAATACTGAACCTTCATTCAGCCCAGAACAGATACCCTCACCCCATGAAATCCAGCCGCAAACCCCTGCCGCCCCTGAACGCACTCAAAGCCTTTGAAGCCGCCGCCCGCCTGCGCAGCCTGACCCGCGCCGCGGAAGAGTTACATGTCACCCAGGGCGCGGTCAGCCAGCAGGTGAAATTGCTGGAGCAATACCTGGACACTCAGCTTTTCTATCGTAAACCCCGCAAGCTGGAACTGACCGATGCCGCTCGCGCTTATCTGCCGGTGCTGACCGATTCCTTTAACAACCTGCTGTCCAGCACCAACGAGTTATTCGGTAATGATCAGCGCGCCCTGCTCACCATCAAATGCGGCACCAGCTTTATCCACCGCTGGCTGATGCCCCGCCTGAATAACTTTTACCAGCAACACCCTGAGTTTCGCATCCGCCTGATGTCCGCCGTCTGGCCCTCTCAGGATGAAGTTGAAGAGGCCGATCTGGAAATATCTAACGGCTTTGGCAACTGGGCGGGTATGCAGGTGGAACGGCTGACCCGCGAACACTGGCAGGTCGTCGCCAGCCCGGCGTTTATCCAGCGTAACCTGATCCCGGAAGACCCACAGAAACTGCTGGCCCTGCCCCTGATCAGCACCATTGGCGACCGGGAAAACTGGCAGGTCTGGTTCCGCAAGCAGGGCGTGATGAACGTGATGCCCGAACCTATTCTGGAAAGCGATACCAGCACCATGGCCATCGACGCTGCCTGCAATGGTTGCGGATTACTACTGACCCGCTCGTTCCATTTACGCCCGGTACTGGCTAGCGGCCAGCTGGTGCAGGCTCACCCCTTCACCCTGACCTCCAGTGGGGCCCATTACCTGGTGCTGCCCAACAAGCCCCCGTCTGCCAAAGTGACCGCCTTTCGCCACTGGCTCAAAGACCAGCTGACTGATCACCAGGATTATGCAGGATCGATTCAAGAACTCGAGTTGATATAACTAAAAACTAGTAACCGACATTCGCAAAATACGCCCGGGTCAACCATAGTAAAAGTAAGTCAGCCCCCCTATTGCTGACATGTCCGATTCAGGGCGGCCCTCAAGGCTGCCCTGTTTTTTCTCTGCCAGCTATACCCATTCTGTACATGTGTAAATAAAACCTTCATCTATACTGCAATCGCTGGTCCAGTGGTGCGCAAGTATTCACGTCACCTAGCAGAGCTTCCAGACAAGCATTCGTTTAAAGACCAGGACTAAGGAGCGGCCCATGGCAGACGCCAACCAACTGAGCATTCTGCTGGTAACCGATAACAAGGATTACACGGAATCGCTGGGAAAACTTATCCACAGCCACTACCCCAGATACGCTGTCGCCCGTACCGAAGCAGAAGCACTTAGCCTGCTGGAAAAGAGCCCGGTTGATCTGATGATCCTGGGGTTTGAAACCGTCCAGCAAAACGAGGTGTTTTATCTGCACCTGCTGCGCGCCAACCGCAACATTGATCAGTGCATCTCTTACATTATGCTGCTGGCCATCAAACAGGATGTACAGACAGCGTTCGATAGCTGCATCAAAAATATATTCAACGACTACTTTCTGGCCTGCCCACTCTACGACCTTAATTACATGCTGATTCGCCTGCGTGAAATAGAGCGGCTGTTGTATTACCGCCAGCAGAGCGGCTTCGGCAACCTGCCACTGGATGAAGTTGAAGCCTATCTTGAACAGATGCTGACCTCTGGCGAACGGCTAGGCCAGCTGACCGATGAAACCGAGCAGCGACTACAGCAAACCCTGCATGACGCCATGGACCATCTACGCCAGCAGCTGGAGCAGCAGGGTACCGACCCGGCCACGCTGAAGAAGATCAGCCAGCAGGCTCAGCTGAGCCAGACCAGCCAGCTGGCCAACAACCCGCAAGCTTATGAATCAAAAAAACTGATCAGCAATATGGTCGAGCAAACCCGCCAGCAACAGGAAAATCTGGGCCAGGCCAGCCGTGGCCGCAGCAATAGCCCAGAGGACGTTGGCACTCACCTGGCAGATAAAGCCTCACTAAGCGAGCAGCTGGCCAGCGATGACAACCAGGCGCGAATGGATCAGATCAGCCAGCAGACACCCTGCCCAGAACACGGCGTGATGATTATCGAAGATGAGATGAAGCAACTGATCAGCATTAACGAAGTGCTGGCCCGGCTCGGCATCGTCACCTACCCGGTACAGACCGGTACCGAAGCGCTGAAGAAAATGGCCGACTGGAAACCGGCTATCGCCCTGGTGGATCTCACCCTGCCGGATATCAGCGCATTGCATGTGATCTCCCGCATCCGCAATCACCCGGCACTGGAGCACACCCGGATTATCGCCATGGCCAACCAGAACGAGCGCGACATTGTGCTGGAAGCCGCCAAAGCGGGTATTAAACAGGTGGTACTCAAACCTGTGGATAAAAAACTGCTAATCCAGCGGATTCAAAACAACCTGGAAGCGGTTAAACAGAAAGCCTCTGCATGACCCCAGCGTCTTATTAAAAACGCATACTCGTTCCCACGCTCCGAGGCTGTGACAGAAATAGATAAGTACCGAGTTGTAATAGAGCACCGTCTCTCCTGCGAACGCAGGAG
>JAIBDV010000252.1 GCA_024686055.1 Neptuniibacter sp. | reverse complement strand
CTGTGCCGCCGATCGAGCCTTTTGTACAGTTTGTTGCAGCCGTTGACTGGCTGGAGGTACTGAACCTGCCGGTGTAACGCTGTTTTTATACCCGCCGTCACGCCTGTGGCGGCGACCCGACCTGCTTTTTTGTACATATTCCTCCCTGCTAATGTGGTACCAGCCTGCGCAAACCGATAAGACCAGTTAGCCGCCAGCCCCCGTAAATACGGGCTGGCATCATGGATGCTAAAAAACTGGTTCTAACTGCTGTTTGCCAATCCTCCTAGTTTTGACTCCAACGAGGCGCATCCGGCGCAGTGTCACATTAACCGACACGCGATCAGCCGGACTCGTCAGGAACAGGATGAGAGGAGTAAGACTCCTGCCGCCTATAAAAATAACAAGCTCCGCCGGGAGGTTTATATGACTTTGAATGCGAACGAATCCAATACTGCTGCAGCTGTTGCCCAGGACCGTAAACACGTATGGCACCACCTGACTCAGCACAAGCCATTTGAAAATGCTGATCCGCTGATGATCGTCAAAGGCGAAGGTATGCGGGTATGGGATGCTAACGGTAAAGAATATCTGGATGCCGTATCCGGCGCAGTCTGGACGGTAAATGTAGGCTATGGCCGCACCGAGATTGCTGATGCAGTACGCGATCAGCTGGTGACTCTGAACTACTTCGCACAAACGGCGGGTAATATCCCAGCCGCTCAGTTCGCTGAAAAGCTGATTGATAAAATGCCTGGCATGAGTCGTGTCTACTACTCCAACTCCGGTTCTGAAGCGAACGAAAAAGCATTCAAAATCGTCCGCCAGATCGCTGAGAAAAAGTCCGGCGGTAAGAAACATAAGGTTCTGTTCCGTGAGCGTGACTACCACGGCACCACCATTACTGCCCTGAGTGCGACCGGCCAGTTTGAGCGTAAACACCAGTACGGTCCGTTCACACCGGGTTTTGTAGAAGTGCCACACTGCAGCGAATACCGTGCACAGGACGGCGCTGATCTGGAAAACTACGGCGTCTGGGCGGCCGATCAGATTGAAAAAGTGATTCTGGCAGAAGGCGCAGACACCGTTGGTGCACTGTGTCTGGAACCCATTACGGCTGGCGGCGGCGTGATCGAGCCACCACAGGGTTACTGGGATCGAGTGCAGGAAATCTGCAAAAAGTACGACATCCTGTTGCACATCGATGAAGTCGTGTGTGGCCTGGGTCGTACCGGTAAGTGGTTCGGTTACCAGCACTACGGTATCAAGCCAGACATGGTAACCATGGCTAAAGGTGTTGCCTCTGGTTATGCGGCGATCTCCTGTACCGTCACCACTGAAGCAGTGTTCGAAGCCTTCAAAGAAGACGACGATGCCCGCATGGGTTACTTCCGTGACATCTCCACCTTTGGTGGCTGTACAGCGGGCCCGGCAGCAGCACTGGTTAACATGCAGATCATCGAAGATGAAAACCTGCTGGATAACGTAACGCAGCAGGGCGAGTACCTGCGCGGTCGTCTGAATCAGCTGATGGAAAAATACGACGTCATCGGTGATGTGCGTGGTAAAGGTCTGTTTGCTGGCTTTGAGATGGTTAAAGATCGCACCACGAAAGAGCCTGTTGATGAAAGCCTGGCAATGGCAATCGGCGCACACTGCATGAAAAACGGTGTCATCATTGGCCGTACCAACCGCTCTTTCAAAGAGCTGAACAACACTATTTGTCTGAGCCCGGCGCTGATCGCTACTCAGGCTGATATCGATGCCATTGTTGATGCACTCGACAATGCTCTGGCAGAGTTGGCCCCTAACGCCTGATTCTGCTGAATACTGACGGCGATCGTCCCTTTTTTGTCGTCAGGGGTTGAAGTGTCAGTTCTGGCGGCACTTCAGCCAACGCGCTCGAACCGTTGGCCCTGTTGTTTCCATGCAGGGCGTTATCTGGGGATCGCTCTTCAGTAGCTGTTTCTCTACAGATAGCCGTGACAATTTTGCTCACGGCTTTTTTATGAGCGTTTAACACAAAAGCCCGCTACCGTCGCTTCCCGGATCAGAACAAACCTCCACTATACTCAGATCAGCGCGCACAATTAACTTTGTTTGGATTGGGCGAGGGTATATAGTCCTGAACACGAGTGAAGTGCTTTCCAGTACGCAATAATAATTATAAGGCTTTGATATGTTCCAACTTTTCCATCTGTCTACGGATAAAGACACCAGCCTTCAACAACAACTTCGCGAGCAGATATCCGCTGCGATTCTGAATGGTAATATCCCCCAGGACGCCCCGTTACCCTCCAGTCGGAAACTGGCAAAACAGCTCAATGTCGCCCGTAATACCGTGGTGTTGGCGTATGAGCACCTGCTGGATGATGGCTACCTGATCGCCCGTGAACGCAGCGGTTATTACGTTAATCAGGACATCCTGCAGGGTAAGGTTAACGTTGAACAGCCGGTCTTTAATGCTGAAGATCTGGCCCTGCGACCTGACTGGAGCGAGCGGCTGAAAATGAAGCCCTCTGGCCAGCGTAATATGTCCAAGGCGCGGGACTGGCAGAAATATCAGTATCCGTTTATCTACGGCCAGTTCGATCCCAACCTGTTTCCAACCAATAACTGGCGCGAGTGCTGCCGTGATGCGGTTTCTGTGCCGGCGATCCGTGACTGGGCATCGGACCGTTTTGATAACGATGACCCGTTGCTGGTCGAGCAGATCCGCACTCGATTGTTACCACGCCGTGGTGTCTGGGCATCAGCCGATCAGATTCTGGTTACGGTGGGGGCACAGCAGTCACTGTACATCCTTGCCCAGTTACTGCTGGACGAGAACAGTCAGGTCGGTCTGGAAGACCCTGGTTATGTGGATATTCGAAATATTGCGAATATTCAGCCAGCTCAATGTACCCCGATACCGGTCGACGCCGACGGCCTGATTGTAGACGAGCGGCTGGATAACTGTGATCTGGTGTATGCCACCCCGAGTCACCAGTGCCCGACCACGGTTACCATGCCCATTGAACGGCGTTACGAGCTGCTTAAAAAAGCCGATGAGCATGACTTCGTCATTATTGAAGATGACTACGAAAGTGAAACCAACTTCAAATCCAACCCGATTCCGGCGCTGAAAAGCCTGGATAAACATGACCGGGTGCTCTATGTCGGCAGCCTGTCAAAAACCCTGGCACCCGGGCTGCGGGTGGGTTACATGGTGGGCCCGGCGGAATTTATCCGCGAAGCGAGGGCGTTACGGCGGTTGATGGTTCGCCATCCGGCCGCGAATAATCAGCGTTCAGTGGCACTGTTCCTTGAGCGGGGTTATCACGATGCGCTGATTATGAATATCATGCGCTGTTACGAGGCGCGCTGGCATGCCATGGATGATGCTTTGAATCAGCATTTGCCAGAGTCCCATAACCAGCCATCGTTTGGTGGCTCCTGTTACTGGGTACGTGGGCCAGAAGGGCTCGACGCGGGTGAACTGCAGCTTAAAGCCATGGCCCAGGATATTCTGATTGAGCCGGGTGAAATCCACTTTTTACAGGATAACGGGCCGAAGAATTACTTCCGTCTGGGTTATTCCTCCATTCCCACCGACCGTATCGAACCGGGCATTCGCAAACTGGCCGAACTGATCCGGGAAATGACCTGATTGGATTGAGACAGATCGCGAGCAAGCTCGCTCCTACGAGAACCGTACCGAATGTAGGAGTCAGCTTGCTGGCGAGCCATAACCCTTCCCAATCCAGACACCCTGACCCACCAACGAGAGATACAAGCAGCGATGTCCCGTCGCGTCAGAAAACACGCCAGTGTTCGACGCTCGCGGAGCGAGCTGCTACAGGTCGCGAGCAATTCCTTCTGAGTACTTTCTGCTCAGCTACCTGGTCCAACAAACTTGCCTGCACAGGGCCAGTGTTTTATAGATCGTTATCTGCACATATCTAACTCATTGAATTTAAATCAAATAGTCAATAATTCCCACGCTGGACCCACTGGCGTAACGGATGGCTGGGAACTGGTCCTACTCCCGATTTCGTTCACCTCCTAATCTAGATACCAAGTTAGCCATTAGCGCCGCAGGGGAAACCCGCAGGGCCGGTTAACCCGATGTGATGTGTCAACTGTGGTCTACAAATCACAACAGACGGATTTGCAGCGAGGCTAAGCCGAGCTGGTTAAAGCTCCCCAAAGAGCGTTAAGACAACTCATTTAAGTGGTGTTCGTGCTGTATACGAGCACCCATACAATAAGAAGGAATGCGAAATTATGGCACGTATGACTCCTAGTGAAGCGATGGTAGAAACCCTCGTTGCCAACGGTGTAACTGACTGCTTCGGTATCATGGGCTCCGCGTTCATGGATGCGATGGATATCTTCACACCAGCAGGCATCCGCCTGATCCCGGTTGTGCACGAGCAGGGCGCTGGCCACATGGCTGACGGTTACTCCCGTGTTTCCGGTCGTCACGGCGTATGTATCGCGCAGAACGGTCCTGGTATCACTAACTTCGTAACTGCAATTGCTGCAGCATACTGGGCGCACTCTCCTGTTGTATGTATCACACCGGAAACTGGCACTAACTCCCAGGGTCTGGGTGGTTTCCAGGAAGCTGTTCAGCTGCCTTTCTTCGAAACAATCACCAAGTACCAGGTGACTGTTGCTAACAACACCCGTATGGCTGAACTGACAGCTCGCTGTTTTGACCGCGCAATGCTGGAAAACGGCCCGACTCAGCTGAACATCCCTCGTGACCTGTTCTACGGTGACATCAACTGCGAAATTCCTGAGCCAATCCGCATCGAACGCTCTGCTGGTGGTGAAGAATCACTGAAAGCAGCGGCTGAACTGCTGGCAAATGCTGAATTCCCAGTAATGATCTCTGGTGGTGGTGTTGTACTGGGCGATGCATGGGACGAAACCATTGCACTGTCTGAAGCACTGGGCCTGCCAGTTGTTAACTCCTACCTGCACAATGACTCCTTCCCGGCGTCTCACCCTAACTGGTGTGGTCCTCTGGGTTACCAGGGTTCCAAAGCAGGTATGAAACTGATCGCTAAAGCCGACGTTGTACTGGCGCTGGGAACCCGTCTGGGCCCATTCGGTACTCTGCCTCAGCACTGTATGGAT
>JAIBDV010000422.1 GCA_024686055.1 Neptuniibacter sp. | reverse complement strand
ATGTCAGATTCAACGTTATCTACCGACACCGCCCCAAGGAAAATCGCATCCAGCGCAAGGAAACCATCCAGCACCAGTTCTTTACGATCGTAATGGCTGTAAGTAAAACCAAATTCGAGGGTTAATGGCCGGGAAAACAGCGCATGTTCTTCCTGCAGGAAGTTTTCTACGCTCTGACTGGGTGCCGCTTCTTTTTTAATGTCTTCAGAGGTTTTAGAAGCGATCTGGGCAGCGGCCTTGTCAGGCTGGCGGGTTTGAGTTGCTGCAGCCTCAGTGCCGGGCACTTCGAGACTGTTCAGTCGGCTATCCAGCTGATCAAGCTGGCCTGCCTGGCGCTTATTAATAAGCTGCAACTGTTTTACCTGAAAGCGAAGCTGATTGAGCTCCTGCATTTCCCCATCCGTCATCGCTGCCACACCATGGGAACCATAAAGTGCAGCGATTACAGATAAAAACAGCGAGGAACGTTTGGCTAGGTCACGCATCGAATATTCCCTGTCTGAATAACTTTCGAGTACAGGCTACTACCCGGCTTCCTGCGTTGTTGCGTCACAGCATAGCAGCCAGAGCAGGCTTATCGTACCCCCAAAAGCGTTGAAAGAATGCGGCGAGTCGGTGTCATGCTAGGCCGAATCGCCCGATCACGAGTTTCAATTATCACAGACGTACCGTTAGTCACCCGGTTCATACTGCTATCCAGCTGAGCGCTTTGCAGCAACCCACGAATGTCATTGCCATTTATCGATTGAACTACACGACCAACCCCTGGAATCTGTATTTCATAACCAATCTGGTTACGCGCAACAGTCACCTGAGTTACCGCGCCGTTTTCGGCCTGATAAGTCTGTATACCCGAGCCTGTGACCAGGTTGGCACTGCCCGTGGGCTCATCAACACCACGTCCATTAATACTCCATAGCACATCGTTTGTCACATCATTGCCGTCGCCAGCAACCTGAATAGCCTGCACCACACCACTGGCATCATCCAGCCCATCATTAGAGACGTGAGCCAGCTGCGCACCTGGTAACTGATCCGTCGAAACCTTCTGGCCCGGCTCAGTATGGTAGACAGTTAGTACAGGCGCAAACTGGTTAGCCAGATCAACATTCAGATGCATATCCATCATATGCTGACTACCATCGGCCAGTGCCCAGCTGGTCGACATCGTGACGCCAAAAAAGGCAACCTGGCTGCCATCGACAAACTTACCACGCATATTGGCCAGCACTGTATCACTGACTTCATCGCCAAAAATCCCGATGTCTGGCATAACTGCCCAGGCGGGGGATGCCAGCCAGGCACTGGTCGCCAGACTCAATATGCAATGTTTGAAATGGCGCATTTTCAGGACCTCACAAAATTTAATATTCAGAACAGATCAGCATGTCTGAAGCCAAAATCGATTAGTTCCGCATCACTCAGCGGCGCACGAACATTGTGCAAAGCACGCGCAGTCAGCGGAGGAGCCGGGTCCACCAGGGGAGACGATCGATCTATTCCGTTACCAATGACAGCGAATACAATACCGTTCCACTGTTCTTTGAAATCCTCTTTTTTAACGACCTTGTTTCCCAGAGCCGGGTCCGCGATATATACATAATCTTTATCGGTTTTCTTCAGTACCACAAAGTGCTTATAACCCTTAAGATCAAGCAGCACGATGGTCGGTACCCGTATGTTTTCCAGT
>JAIBDV010000212.1 GCA_024686055.1 Neptuniibacter sp. | reverse complement strand
GAGCCGCGATCTCACGGGCCACCTAAAGAACCCTTTGCTGGTGACTGCCTACCTGATCGGGGGGCTAAACTTCTTTATCTTCTCTAACCAGTACAGCTATATCACCTATGTCCTCAGCGACACCCCGTTCAACTTGGCGCCAACCTGGCTCGGGCTGCTGTTTCTGACCTACCTGAGTGGCACCTTCGGCTCGGCCTGTTGTGGTCAGATCGCTAACCGGCTGCCCTTACCGGTGGTGATGGCCTGCGGTATCGTGCTGCTGATGCTGGGCTCGCTGGTGACCCTGATCGGTTCACTACCAGCGATCATTACTGGCTTTCTGATCAATGCGTTTGGCTTTTTTATCGCCCATTCCAGCGCCAGCAGCTGGGTCAGCCAGCAGGCCACGCAAGCCCGTGCCAGCGCCAGTTCGCTGTATCTGGTGTTCTATTACCTGGGTGCCAGCTGCGGTGGTTTCTATCTCGACCCTTTCTGGCAATGGGCAGGCTGGAACGGGGTGATTGGGGCTTCGTTACTGATACTCAGCCTGACCCTGGCGCTGAGCGGCTGGCTCTATCAGCAGCAACGCCGGCCACGATTAGCGGCGGGATCTGCTACCATGCCCGCCAGTAATCTCTAACCTGCCACCGAGTAACAAGGAGCCTGCCATGGTATATCAACATCAGTTTGACGATGGCCGTACCGTTGACTGGCCATTAGGTAAAGTGGTCTGCATTGGCCGCAACTACGCCGCCCACGCCGCTGAACTGAATAACCCGATTCCGACCACCCCGCTGCTGTTTATTAAACCGGCCAGCGCCGTGGTCAGCATGGCTGAGCCGTTCCGGGTACCCCGTGATCTGGGCGAAGTACATTTCGAAACTGAACTGGCCATTCTGATCGGCCAGCCACTGACCCGTGCCGATGAAGCCCAGGCGGCTGAGGCAATCGCCGGGGTCGGACTGGGACTGGATCTGACCCTGCGTGATCTGCAGGATGCGCTGAAAAAAGCCGGTCAGCCGTGGGAAAAAGCCAAGAGTTTCGACGGCGCCTGCCCGCTGTCCAGCTTTGTCAGCCCTGATACCATCAACCTGACCGATTGCCAGATTCGCCTGCATGTTAACGGCGAACTACGTCAGGATGGTAACAGCAGCCAGATGCTGACCCCGGTGCTGGAACTATTGAGCTACGCTTCCCACTTCTTCACCCTCAATCCGGGTGATGTGGTGCTGACCGGTACGCCAGCAGGTGTCGGCCCGGTACGCCCGGATGACCAGCTTGTGGTCGAGCTGGCGGACCAGCTGCAAGTGGAAACCCGCGCCAGCTAAACCAGTAACCACCAGAGCTAAGCAACCGATCATTTCAGGGAGAACACAGCATGTTGTGGATTAAAACGTTTCATATTCTGGCGATGACCAGCTGGATGGCGGGTATTTTCTATCTGCCCCGTATTTTTGTGCACTTTGTTGAGGGCCGCGAGGCCGGCCAGGATGTCGCCCGGCTGGAAATAATGGCCGGTAAGCTGTACAGCTTTATGACCATTATGATGGTTTTCACCCTCGCCCTGGGTCTATGGCTCTGGCTGGGCTATGGCTTCAGCGGTGGCTGGCTTCATGCCAAGCTGGCCTTCGTGGTGCTGCTGATCGGCTACCACCACTGGTGCCTGGCCTATCTGAAAAAACTGCGTGCTGGCACGCTGGACCGAAGCGGTAAATACTTCCGCCTGTTCAACGAGTTACCTTTGCTGATCTTTATTCCGATCCTGATTTTTGTGGTTGTAAAACCGTTCTGAGCCCGTCTGAGCTCTGTAGCAGCTCACTCCGTGAGCGTCTGAACCTTGCGCCAATGCCTGACATGCGTGGAGCACGCTGCTACAGACAACAGACCTGTTGACTCACCCCGAACTGGTACCTTGCCTAGCAACTGACTGGACCCTTCTGGATCATACTTTGGTCTTAACCTGTGCTTGACGCCATGACCGCTGAAAGCGGTACACTCAGGTGACGGGCTCAACAACGGGCCTTTGTTTTGCAGCAGGCAAGGGAGCAACGCCCAGCCTGGCAATTCAGCGAACACACGTATTCGCACAAACCAGACATACTCAGGTGCAATGATGAAATATAAGAATAAAATTTTCAAAGCAGTGACTCTGGCTTCCATGATGCTCGGCGCAACCGCATGGGGCGCTAACTGGAAAGTCGCCGTAGGCGATGGCGGTGGCAGTGCTCAGGAAGCACTGGGGCTTAAATTTGCCGAAATTGTGACCGAAAAAACCGGTGGCAAGCACAAGATGCATCTGTTCCTGAACGGTCAGCTGGGCTCCGAGCAGGATACGGTAAACGATATATCCATTGGCACCCTGGATTTCTCCATCCTGGCCAGTAACAACCTGACACCGTTCTCCCCGTCACTGGGCGCACTGTCGATGCCCTACCTGATCAAAACCGTTGATGAAGCCAAAACGATTGTGAATGGCCCGATCGGTGACGAGCTGGTAAAAAACACCGTCCGTGATGCCGGTGCCCGTATCTTGGGCTGGACCTTTACCGGCTTCCGGGTTCTGAGTAACTCCAAGAAAGCGATCAACAGTATTGATGATCTGAAGGGCGTGGTGGTCCGCGTACCGAAAAACGAGATCATGATCGATACCTACAAGTCCTGGGGTATTAACCCGACGCCGATGGCCTGGTCGGAAACGTTCACCGCCCTGCAACAGCAAGTCGTCGATGGTCAGGACACCCCTTACACTACTATCTATGCGATGAAGTTCCATGAGGTACAGAAGTACATCACCGACCTGCACTACTTCTTCCTGCTGGAACCGCTGGTGATGTCTGAAGCTCTCTACCAGGAGCAAAGCCCGGAGATGCAGACACTGCTGACCGCTGCGGGTAAAGAAGCCACCGCGTACAGCGTGCAATGGCTGAATGATAAAGAAACAGCCATCCGCGACGAGCTGGTGAACAAGCATGGCATGTAGATCAGCACTCCGGCCGATGAAGACCTCTGGGCCAAGCGGGCGGTCGATAAAGTCTGGCCGAAGCATTATGAAAGCATTGGTGGTAAAGAGAAGCTGAACACCATTCTGCGTGCACTGGGTCGCAAAGAAGTATAAACCCTGCGTGATCGGACACCCTGCGCCCGGCCCTGTGCCGGGCTTTTTGTTACCCTGTCCTGCCACCTTAGGAACTGAGGTTGCCATGCCGTTTCCACTTTTCCACCTTGAGCCTGATTGTGGCCAGAGCCTGCAGCAACAGATCCATTCCCAGCTCAGCAGCGCTATTATGAACGGCATCATCCCGCTGGAGATGCCACTACCTTCCAGCCGTAAACTGGCCAGCCGACTCAGCGTCTCCCGTAATACCGTTATCCGCGTCTACGAACGTCTGCTCGGCGACGGGGTGATTGTCTCGCGTGAGCGCAGTGGTTATTACGTGAACCCTGAATACCGCCGGCAACCCTTACCCGAGCCCTGCACCAACCCCAGCGATGACCAGGTAAACTGGGACCGTTTCCTGCCAGTACGGCCCAGCGAGCAACGCAATATCGTCAAACAGCGTCACTGGCAGCGCTACACCTGGCCCTTTGTCTACGGCCAGTTTGATCCACAGAGCTTTCCGATTCAGCAATGGCGCGAGTGCTGTCGTGACTCGGTCAGTGAAGCCGCAGTGGGTAACTGGGCCAGTGACCAGTTGCTGGACGACCCAATGCTGATCGAACATATCCAGACCCATATTCTGCCCCGCCGGGGCATCTGGGCCCGCCCGGAACAGATCCTGATCACCTGTGGGGCTCAGCATGCAATCTCGCTGACCACCCAGCTGGTACTGCGTCCCGGTGGCCGCTTTGCTATTGAAGACCCAAACTATGTTGATGTGCGTAATATCGCCGCCATGCGCCCGGCCGAGGTTATTCCTATTCCACTGGATAGCGAAGGACTGATCGTCGATGAGCGTCTCGCCGGGGTGGACTGTGTCTATGTCACGCCCAGCCATCAGTTCCCAACCACGGTGACCATGTCACTGGCACGACGTAAGCAGCTGCTGACACGCGCTGCCGAGGACGATTTCCTCATCATCGAGGATGATTACGAAGCAGAAAGCAACTTCACCGGCACTCCCTGCCCGGCACTGAAGAGCATCGACAACGCTGGCCGGGTGGTTTACGTCGGCAGCTTCTCCAAAACCCTGGCCCCGGGTTTACGGCTGGGTTATATGGTCGCCGATGAAACCCTGATCCGTGAAGCCCACGCCATGCGTCGGCTGATGCTGCGCCATGCACCCATGAACAACCAGCGTACAGTGGCGCTGTTTATCGCCCGCGGTTACTTCGATCAGCTGGTCAACAAGCAGGCATTGATTTACAAAGAACGCTGGCAACTGATGCAGGACGCTTTGCACAAATACTTACCGGACAGTACCAACCCCCCTACCTTCGGCGGTTCGTCCTACTGGGTTGAGGGCCCTCGCCATCTCGACAGTCGAGTACTGGCCGATAAAGCCCGCGCCCAGAGTATTCTGATCGAACCCGGCGAGATCTATTACTGCCAACAAGCACCGCGTAACTGCTTCAAACTGGGCTACAGCTCTGTTCCGTCTGACCGCATCGACAGTGGTATCGCCCAGCTGGCAGAACTTGTCCACAGCTATGCCCGCTGGTGAGTTACCCACACCCCTTTCGAAAAACGACAAGCGTACCGTGGCACGCCATGTGGATAACCTGCCCGGTCAGCTTATCCACAGCGCAATCTGAATGACCACTCACTCTAAAGCAGGGTATCAGTTGGTCGAAGTTCAGCCCTGAACTGGATCTCTGCTTGCCTGGGCGCGCCCCCTACACTGGATCTCAACAGATAACCCGGCCCCCATACCGCGACAGGATTCAGACCATGAGCAATCAGCACATCACCATCCAGGACCATATCAACGGCGAATGGATCAGCCAGCGCCAGCTGTCGTCAGCCCCGCTGTATAACCCGTCCACCGGTGCCATTATTGGCGAAGTACCACTGGGCGATGCCGCCGTGTCTAAAGCTGCCGTCGCTGCGGCTGCTGACGCGTTCCCCGCCTGGAGTGCAACCCCGCTGCCAAAACGAATGGATTTCATCTTTGCCATGCAGGCTGAGATGGTTAATCGTAAAGAGGAGCTGGCTCAGGCAATCGCACTCGACCAGGCCAAGCATATCGCTGAAGCACGGGGTGAAGTGCAGCGGGTGATCGAGATCATCCAGATGGCTTGCACCATTCCGGCGCTGATTCAGGGTGAGTCGATCCAGGGCATCGCCCAGGGTATCAGTGGCCGTATCATCAAAGCGCCATTAGGTGTGTTCTGTGGTGTGGCACCGTTCAACTTCCCGGCACTGGTATTTGGCTGGTTTATCCCGTTTGCCATCGGCACTGGCAACACCTTCGTTTACAAACCCTCCACCGAATCTCCGCTGTTTATGCAGAAGGTAATGCAGCTGCTGGTCGATATCGGCCTGCCTGATGGCGTGGTCAACGTCGTCCATGGTGACCGTGAGGTGGTTGAAGCCTGGTATGACGATGACAATGTTGCCGGGGTCTGCCTGGTCGGAAGCTCGCCTACCGCCAAAGCAATTGCCGAGGGCTGTGGCCGTAATGGTAAGAAAACCATGCTGCTCGGGGGCGCGAAGAACTTCCTCGCGGTGATGGAAGATGCACCGATGGATCTGCTGATCGAAAACGTGCTGATGTCCGGCTACGGCAGCGCAGGCCAGCGCTGCCTGGCCGTATCCAATATCGCCTGTGTGCCAGAAATTCACGATGAATTTGTCGAACGCTTGCTGGCGGCATCGAAGAATGTCACCGTGGGAGATGCGATGAACCCGGATGTATTTATGGGCCCGGTGATCTCCGCCAACGCCAAAGCCCGGATCGAAAACTATATCGACATTGGCGTTCAGGGTGGCGCTACGCTGGCGCTGGATGGCCGTCAG
>JAIBDV010000376.1 GCA_024686055.1 Neptuniibacter sp. | reverse complement strand
GGTGGTTTTACCCGCACCGTTTTCGCCGATCACCGCCAGCCGGGCACCGGCTTCCAGGATCATATTGCCTTTGCTGAACAGCGTCTCACCCTCAAAACCATGGCCCAGATCTTCCAGGATCAGCGCCTGGCGGTGCAGTTTCTTGCACTGTTTGAAGCTGATCGACGGGGTCATTCGGCTGGAGGTTTTAACTTCGTCCAGTTCGATTTTATCCAGCTTCTTGGCACGGGAGCTGGCCTGTTTCGCTTTGGAAGCGTTGGCCGAGAAACGGTTAACAAACGCCTGCAGATCATCCATCTCAGCACTCTTTTTAGCGTTCTCCGTCAGCAGCTGCTCACGGATCAGCGCAGAGGCTTCCATAAAGTACTCATAGTTACCCGGATAAACACGCAGCTCGCCGTAATCGATATCCGCCATATGGGTACAGACCGAGTTCAGGAAATGACGGTCATGGGAGATGATGATCATGGTGCACTTACGCTGGTTCAGTACCGTTTCCAGCCACTGGATGGTATGAATATCCAGGTTGTTGGTCGGCTCATCCAGCAGCAGGATATCCGGGTTAGCAAACAGCGCCTGAGCCAGCAATACACGCAGTTTCCAGCCCGGTGCCACCTGGCTCATCAGACCAAAATGAAACTCTTCCGCAATGCCCGCTTCCAGCAGAATATCACCGGCGCGGCTCTCAGCACTGTAGCCATCCATCTCGGCGAATTCGCCCTCCAGATGCGCAACAGCCATGCCGTCTTCTTCCGACATCTCCGGCAGCGAGTAGATACGCTCCCGTTCCTGCTTGATCTTCCACAGCTCGGCATCACCCATAATCACCGTGTCCACCACGGTGTACTCTTCAAATGCGAACTGATCCTGACTCAGGGTACCCAGCCGTTCTCCCGGCGTAATCGACACGTTGCCAGACGTTGGCACCAGTTCACCACTGAGAATCTTCATAAAGGTGGACTTGCCGCAACCATTCGCACCAATCAGGCCGTAGCGGTTACCGTTACCAAACTTGGCGGAAATGTTTTCAAACAAAGGCTCAGCGCCAAACTGCATGGTGATGTTCGCGGAAGATATCAAGGGATAGAGTCCTGGAAATTTACAAATGAGAAGACGGGCAGAACGCCCAAAAAGCGTGCGTGCAAAAGGGGATGCACTCTAAAGCGTTGGCGTGCGAATGTCGAGGGCAGCTGTATTAAAAGTGGGCAGTATCGCCCAGCTACCGCGCCCTTCCCTTATCACGCAGCCCCGCCATTAATGCATCAAAAAAGCCAGCGCAGGGCTGGCTTTGACTGTTCAACACGAAAACTCCACCGGCCAGATCAGTTCTCCGGGCAATTCCCCTTTCTGTAGTTAACAGGCCCTGTTTGCTGCAGTGTTGCGTCGGCGGTACTGGCTTCATACCACATACCCAGATAGTCATTTGAACCGGTCGCGAAGACACCACCCCAGGCGTAGGCACGCCCGGCCATGATGTGCTCAGACAGTGTGCCGTACCAGGGGTCGCAATCAGCAGCAGGGCTGCCAGTGGACATCGCCACCACTTCACTCTCTGCAACAGCGCCATCGACTCGCGCCAGCTTGAAGTAATACTCTGTATTGTGGTCCAGCCCCGTCACACTGTAGCTGCCCCCCTTAATCGGCGTACTGTTGACTGGCGTAAACGTACCTGTCGAGTTCTTTGCCATGGTCAGCTGGTAGCGGGCAGCGGACTGCGCATCCCACACCAGTGACACAGCATCATCGCTGGCATCCGTGGCAACCAGCGTCAGAGGCACTGCGGTATCAGCTTTGACTGCTTTTTGTGCCGGACTGACGCCAGATGCCAGCTGGGTTGCCATATTCCAGACCGCTTTAATCTGCAGGCTGTCGCGTGAAGCGTAGTCAGCCTGTAGGCTGGCCGGGTCGGTGAAGCCCCACCAGTCCCAGCAGCCCTTGGGGTTGAAAGGCGTGCCGGGCACAAACAGCATGCTGGTCTGTGTTGTCTGCGGGTACAGTACAACAAAGTTATTGGTGTCCGCCCACGCGTTATAACCGGCGTAGCGGTAGAAACTGTCGCCGATCGACTCAGCATTTTGCATACAACCGTGGAAAGCGATATGTAACCGGCAAGGCTCGCCCTGGGCACAGGATTGAGGCACATAAGCATAGGCAGTGTCGGCCATTACCGCGGTTGAATTACCATCAAACCAGGGCGACTGATCAAACGCCACAATTTCACCCGAGAGTTCGCCGGTCTGCTTAGCCGTAAGATCACCGTAGATAAACTCCAGAATCTGCCCGGCTCCATCCAGCTGACAGTCGTTAATAAACTCACCACCGTTCAGTACACATTCCTGACCATGGTTATTATCAACAATCTGGGCATGGCCCGCATCCTGGTTGTCCCGATAGTAAACCTGACCTTCACCCACCAGGCTCTGGTAGTAGCTATCCAGTGCATCCATGGTGGGCTGCTTCAGCACACCGTCGTTATAACCCGAGTAGAGCCAGATTTTATCCGAATGCTGCGTCTCAACGGGAGCAATCCGGCCCGCTTTGGCAGCTTGCTGAAGCCGGGTGATGGCTGTATCAGCATCCGCCTTGCCGCCCATACAAGTACCCGTAGCTGTACTGACGTTGGCAATCTGACTACTGGTGCCAGAACACTCATAAGGGCCACCGGCAAATACCCCAACCCCCACAATATTATCCGCATGGGCGGCGTGCATCTGTACGGTCATAAAGCCGCCGGAGGAAATCCCGGACACAGATGTCTGGCTCAGATCAATGTTGTACGCCCCCAGCGCATTCGCAGAGGCGGACTGCTGCCCCGCCAGCGCTGAGGTGGGGAACGCTGTTAGCAGCATTGCAGGCAACAGGGTGTGTGCCAATTTCATCAGGAAACCTCCATGTTCAGAGTGATAAGTTGAGTGATGGAAATAAACTAAACCCGATATGTTAAGGAATATTTATTGTCCAATATTTTTATTAATAACCGTATTATTCTGCGTATCCTGACGCAAAAGTGACGGTGAATGCTCAGCGGCGTCTATTCTGACACAGGCGGTCTGATTATCCAGTAAAGTCTGATATTTGGGCGGTATTTTTTTGAACCATTCAGTACAGAGCCCAGCCTAAATGGCTTGGATTAATCAATGAAATTAACAAATGGAATTAATAAGAATTTTCGTATTTCAAGATTACTTATTGGTTGGCTCAATCATCTTATTCGTTCAGCGACAACTCGACACTGCCATACAGTGCATTATCCTGGTTATTCAGAAAAGCCCAGTATTGATCACCGTAAGAGAAATGCCACCACTCTCTTGGATAATTCACAAACCCTGCTGACTCAAGAATTTCGATAAGCATTATTCGGTTGTCTTTTGCTG
>JAIBDV010000399.1 GCA_024686055.1 Neptuniibacter sp. | reverse complement strand
ATAGCCGTCAGCAATGCGGTAACCGCAACCCCCGCCAGCACCACCCGCACCGGATGAATACGTCCCTGCAGACCGCCGCCAAGCATCAAAACCAGCCCACCCGCCAGGGCCGCCCCCAGCGCTGTTGCCAGCATCAAGGGCAATGGAATCGGCAACAGCCCGGTCTGCACCAGCACCAGCAGACAACCGGCCCCGGCGTTCAAACCAAATAGCGCAGGCGAGGCCAGGGGGTTACGGGTAATGCCCTGCATCAGCGTGCCCGCCAGCGCCAGCGCCGCGCCGACGGTCGCCGCAATTAACACACGGGGTAAGCGAATGGTCAGCACCAGCTGTGCCGCCAGGTTCTGGGCATCACCCAGCACAGCGTTGAACAGATCGGTCAGCGTGAGGGCAAACGTCGAGCCACCGATGGCCGCACTGGCAATGCCCGCCAGCAGCACAAGTAACAAACAGGGAATAACAATCAACGGAGATAACGGCTGGGATAAGCGCACTAGTTCGACCTCGCCAGCGAGGTCGCCAGCAGATCCTGAGCAATCTGTTCTGCACCATAGATACCGCGCGCCAGCGACCAGCTGTTAGGGTCAACATTAAGCAGTTGCTGCTTACGGGACAGCTTCAGAAATGGCCAGAGCGGATGCTGCTGCCAGCGACGCAGAATATCGGCTCCGCCTTGCGCGGCATTGTAGTCACCAATAAACAGCCAGTCAGGATTCATCGCCGCCAGCTGTTCAAGGCTCACCCGGACATAAGGCTGCTGACTCCCGGCAGGCAGTGCAATGCTCAACCCCAGCCGATGCAGCACCCCACTGGCAAACGCAGGACGCCCATGCACCGCCATTCCCCGTGCACTGACCACCGCAAACAGCAACTGTTCATCACTGCGCAATCGGGTCGCAAACTGCGACATACGCTGCTGATGCGCCGCCAGCTGCGCGTCCATCTGCGCCGTACGGCCCAGCGCTTTGCCAATCACCCGCGCATCATCCAGCAGCGCCTGGTACTCGGCACCGTAGCTAAGCAGTAACAGTGTGGGGGCGATATTCTGCAGCGCGGTGTAAATACCCTGATGTCGGCGGGTATCAGCAATAATCAGGTCCGGCTTCAGGCTGGCTATCGTTTCAAGATCTGGCTGGCCGCGGAGCCCCACCGACTGGTAGTCACCCAGCTGGCGGCGAATAGCAGGCAGAATCCGCCCGGGCTTTTTATCATCGGCGATACCCACCGGGCTCACACCGGCTGCGACCACCGCATCCAGAAACGAATATTCCAGTACCACCACCCGCTGCGGAAGCGCCGTCGGTCCGGCAACCCCTATGTTTGCCCCGGCCACCCACAGCAGTAACAGACAAGCCACTACCCTGCTAACCCGCAGTCCCTGTTTTAAACCACCCTGCACTGTACAACGCTCCGGCTCGCACAAAAAGAACGCCAATGCTAATTGTTTTTATTCGCACCCTCAATGTATTTAACCGAAACCAGATCAACTCAGACCCTGCCGCCGATCAATACCAGCGACGATGTTATGTACTGTGTGCCGAGCTATAAACCACAGACGCCCGAGCACTGAACTGATACAATGCCGCATCGCAAAAGGGCCGACCGAGTCGGCCTTTTTTCACATTCATCCAATCTCGGACCACAGCCTTGCTCACTACCGCCAATATCACCATGCAGTTCGGGGCCAAGCCCCTGTTTGAAAACATCTCAGTCAAGTTTGGCGATGGCAATCGCTACGGCCTGATCGGCGCGAATGGCTGCGGTAAATCCACCCTGATGAAAATTCTGGGCAGCGATCTGGAGGCCTCTGCGGGCAACATCTCCATCGGCCCGAATGAGCGTATCGGTAAGCTGCGCCAGGATCAGTTCGCCTTTGAAGAATTCTCCGTGATCGACACCGTGATCATGGGCCACGCCGAGCTGTGGGATATCAAAGCCGAGCGTGACCGCATCTACAGCCTGCCAGAGATGACCGAAGAAGACGGCATGCAAGTCGCCGAACTCGAAGTCACCTTTGCCGAGATGGACGGTTACTCCGCCGAATCCCGCGCCGGTGAACTGCTGATGGGGCTGGATATTCCAGAAGACCAGCACTTCGGCCCGATGAGCGAAGTTGCCCCCGGCTGGAAACTGCGTGTATTGCTGGCCCAGGCGCTGTTCTCTGATCCTGATATCCTGCTGCTCGATGAGCCTACCAACAACCTGGATATCAACACTATCCGCTGGCTGGAAGGCGTGCTGAACGAACGTAACAGCACCATGATCATCATCTCCCATGACCGTCACTTCCTGAACGCCGTCTGCACCCACATGGCCGATCTGGATTACGGTGAGCTGCGTGTGTATCCGGGTAACTACGACGAATACATGATCGCCTCTACCCAGGCGCGCGATCGCGTGGTCTCTGAAAACGCCAAGAAGAAAGCTCAGGTTGCCGAGCTGAAATCCTTCGTCAGCCGTTTCTCCGCCAACGCCTCCAAAGCCCGCCAGGCCACCTCCCGTGCCCGCCGGATCGAGAAAATCGAACTGGTTGAAGTGAAGCCATCCAGCCGGGTGAACCCGTTCATCCGTTTTGAGCAGGCTAAAAAACTGCACCGCCAGGCACTGGAAGTTGAAAACGCCAGCAACGGTTATGACGGTGACACTCTGTTCAAAAACCTGAACATGATGGTCAACGTGGGCGAGAAAATCGCCATCATCGGCCCCAACGGTATCGGCAAATCCACCCTGCTGAAAACCCTGGTGGGCGACAAGCCGTCTCTGAGCGGTGAAGTGAAATGGTCTGAAAATGCCACGCTTGGCTACTACGCCCAGGATCATGCCGCCGATTTCGAAGAGGACAAAAACCTCATCGACTGGATGAGCAACT
>JAIBDV010000372.1 GCA_024686055.1 Neptuniibacter sp. | reverse complement strand
GCATTACCACCGAGTTTTCGCGGTTAACTGACAACGTCAAGATCAGCCATGCCACCAGCAGTTACTACTACTTTTCCATGGCTAAAGAACAGGCCGGCAAAGAACGGGCGATTCTCAGCCAGGTTTTCAGCCAGGACAGCTTTAACGACACAAGCTTCAAGGCCTTTATCGACGTGCGTACCCGCGCCGACCTTTACACTGAGCAATTTAAACTGCAAAGCTCTGCCAGCCAGAAGCAGCAGGTAGCCAGTCTGTTGCAGGGCGAAGCGACCCGTGCGGTAAGCACATTGCGGGACAAAGCACTAAATCAGCAGAACAGTTTTGGAATTAACCCTCAGCAATGGTTCCAGGCTGCAACCCGCTATATCGATCAACTCAAGGCCGCCGAAAACTACCTGTCCAAAGAACTGACACAGACCGTTGCCCTGCAGCAACAGAATGCAACCCGTCAGCTGATCACCCTTGCCGCCATTGCACTGGTCATGTCAGCCCTGATTATCACTATCAGCCTGTATATTCAGACCCGGATTACCCGTCAGATCAGCGGCCTTAACCACGCTATTAATGCCGTCGCCAACAACTCAGACCTGACCGCAACGGCCCCCGTATTAAGTGAGGATGAACTGGGTACGCTAGCCACACAGTTTAACGCCATGGTTGACCACCTGCGCCAGCTGACGCACAGCATCACCGGGGCAGGCACCGAGCTGCAGCAAATGGTGCAGCAGGTGCAGGGCGTAGCGTCCGGTGTAAATACAGAAGTAAACCAGGGCCTGAACCAGACCACCATGATTGCCGCAGCACTGGAGCAGATGGGCCTGTCCGTCAGCGAAGTCGCGGGCAACTGCTCCGAGGCTGCCAGCCAGTCTGACCAGGCTAACAGCGCAGCGACTGCAGGCGTCGGTATGGTAAATGAAGCGCATAAAAGCATAGAGGTCCTGTCAGAGCGCATCGATAACGCCATGTCAGTGATCGACCAGGTCGCCGCTGACAGCGAAGAGATTGGCAGCATTCTGGATGTGATTACCGGCATTGCCGAACAGACCAACCTGCTGGCACTCAATGCAGCCATTGAAGCCGCACGTGCGGGTGATCAGGGCCGGGGCTTTGCTGTCGTTGCCGATGAAGTACGCAGCCTGGCTCATAAGACCCAGGATAGCAGTTCCCGTGTCCAGGAAATGATTGAGCAGTTACAGAGCCGCAGTAAAGAAGCCGTCACCGCGATGAAAGACAGTCATGCCCGTACCGGCACCACGGTGGAAGGCTTTAGCCAGATATTGCAACAGCTGGAAAACATTACCCACCAGGCCAATAACGTTAATCAGATGAACCTGCAAAATGCCGCCGCAACAGAACAGCAAAGTGCCACCGTTAACGAAATTAACGTCAATATTCAGGATGTGCAGCGCAGCTACAACGAAACCAACCACAAGGTAGGCGACCTCAACCAGAGCGCCCAGCGCCTGGAAGAGCTGTCATTAATGCTCACTAACGAAGTAAAACAGTTTAAAACCTGAACCTGCTAGCCGCCTCCGGAGAGCAGATACAAAAAAGCCAGCGCCGGGTAACCGGCGCTGGCTTTCTACTGTGCTAAATCGACTTAGTGAGTCGCTTCTTCACCAGTACTTTCCGCCTGCTGCTGAGACAGCTGCTGGGCATACAGGGCATCAAAGTTCACCGGCGCCAGCATTAGTGGCGGGAAGCTGGCTTTGGTTACCATGGTATCCACGCTTTCACGCGCGTATGGGAACAGGATGCTAGGGCAGAAAGCGCCCAGCGTGTGGTGCAGCTCCTGCTCTTTCAGGCCGCCAATGGCAAAGATACCGGCCTGCTGCAGTTCACACAGAAATGCATGTTCATCTTCGTTTTTGGCCGTTACCGTCAGGGTCAGGATCACTTCGAAGTTGTTATCATCCAGCTGGTTAACAGCCGTATTCATATCCATATTGATCTCTGGCTTCCATTCTTTCAGGAACACCTGAGGCGCATTTGGCGATTCCATGGAGGCATCTTTGATGTAGATACGCTGCAGAGAGAACTGTGGCTGTGCATTTTGTTCTTCAGACATGTTGCTTCCTTAAGGTTCTTAAACTTATTCAGCGCGTAATAGCGCATCCAGCTGGCCCTGACGTTCCAGCGCATAAAGCTCGTCGCAGCCACCAACATGGGTGCTGCCAACAAAAATCTGCGGCACGCTGGTACGTTGCGTCCGTTCAGTCATCAATGCCCGCTGTTGTGGTTGCTGATCCACATCAATCTCGGTGTACTCGACCTGTTTGCTGTCCAGCAGCATCTTGGCACGGACACAGAACGGACACCACTGGCTGGAGTAAATCTCAATCTTTGGCATGGGCAAGTCCCGGGTGTGTGGCTTATTTAACAATCGGCAGATTCTGGCCTTTCCACTCCGTCATGCCACCTTGCAGGCGCACCACGTTTTCAAAGCCTGCCGCTTTCAGCAGTTTCACCGCTGCGCCTGCAGTCTGCCCCATATTACACACCACCACAATTGGCTTGCTCTGATGCTTTTTCAGCTCGCTCTGACGCTGATTCAATTCAGCAAATGGCAGATGGATCGCATTAGTAATATGGCCGGTATCCCAGTCCTTTTTAGCACGGATATCGAGCAGGACGGCACTCTCTTTATTCACCAGCATGGTCGCTTCCGCCGGGCTGACCGACTTGCCACCCTTCAGGCTTTCTGACCACAACAGCAGTGCCAGTGAAATACCAAAGGCACTAACCAGCAAAACATGATTACCAATAAATTCGATCACTTGTTCCATGGGGCTACAGATCCAGAAATGAGTAAGAAACAGGCCCAGGCGAAGGCCTGAACTCTGCAAAGCAAGGCCATTAACAGCCCACTTTGATCAAGGCTGCTAGTATACAACGCTGCCCGAAGCTGTACAGACTGCACACTGGTCGATTCTCACTCACAATCACAGTAAAATAGTCGGCTACCCCCTTTCTCCAGGCAGACCCGACTCAAGATGTCCGATATTCGTACCCCCAAGGCACTGATCATTCTCGACGGCTTCGGCTGTGAACATTCTGACTCTTCCGCGATTGAAGCGGCCCGGACCCCGTTCCTGGACCAGCTCAACGCCAGCAACCCCACCACCCGGATCAAAACCTCCGGGCTGGCGGTAGGCCTGCCAGACGGTCAGATGGGCAACTCCGAAGTGGGCCATATGAATATCGGTGCAGGGCGCACCGTCTATCAGAACTTTACCCGTATCTCCAAAGCGGTTACGGACGGTGACTTCTTTGATAACCAGGTGCTGTGCGCAGCCATGGACAAGGCAATTAACGCCGGTAAGGCCGTGCATCTGCTAGGCCTGCTCTCCCCCGGTGGCGTGCACAGCCATGAAACACATATCATTGCCCTGATCGAGATGGCCGTCGCACGCGGCGCTGACAACATCTTCCTGCACGCGGT
>JAIBDV010000227.1 GCA_024686055.1 Neptuniibacter sp. | reverse complement strand
GGTGTCGCAGGCGCTGCAGCTGACTGTGCAGCTCCCTTGCGACGAGCCCGTTCAGCTTCAATCAATGCCAGCCCACGTTTCTCCATCGCCTCATCCAGCTTGCCGACTTTAGACAGCAGTTTCAGCATCTTGTCGGTCAGGTGCTCAGCATTGAATGGCTTACCCAGGTAATCCGTCACCCCGGCCTGGATCGCCTTCAATACATAGCTACGCTCACCTCGGCTGGTCACCATAAGGAATGGCACATCGATATGGGGCTCATGTTTACGGGTCCATTGCAGTAATTCCAGACCACTCACCTCCGGCATCTCCCAGTCACACAGGATAATGTCGTAGGTCTGTTCCTCCATCAGATGTTTCGCTTCCTGGCCATTAAGCGCGGTGTCCAGAGCGTAGGCAGGGAACGCCTGACCAACAATCTTTTTCACTCGTTCCAGAATAAACTTCGCGTCATCAACTACCAGTACTCGAACATTGCTCATTGTGACTCTCTTAACGGCATCAGAAATAGTGTATGTAAGCTGCTAACTTTCCCATAAATCGCTAATTTACTGAAGTATTTTTCTGTTTTCATTCCACCAATGATGGAGATCATTAGACTTTTATAGAGTCACTAAAAATAGAAAATCACTCAAGTTTAAACAGAAAACTTACGCATTATCGCCAGATAACAAGCCTTTATTCCGTACCCAAAATGACAGATCAAACGATCAAAATGATTCCGTTCCCGCCACATAAATGAACGCAAAGTTTAAAATGAAGTACAAAAAACCTGGCACTCAGGCCAGGCTTTTATTTAACGATAATTCAACCGTTATTGATTAACGAAATACAAACTCACCCGCTTCCACATCGACCACCACTTCATGGCCCGGACCAAACTCACCCGCCAGAATCGACTGTGCCAGCGGGTTTTCAACCCACTGCTGAATGGCCCGTTTCAGTGGCCGTGCGCCGTAAATGGGCTCAAAACCCACATCGACCAGTTTATCCAGCGCAGTACTGGTCAGCGTCAGACTCAGATCGCGCTCGGCCAGACGGTTACCCAGACGCCGCAGCTGAATTTCAGCAATACCCGCCACCTGGGCTTTGCGCAGACTGTGAAAGACCACCACTTCGTCGATACGGTTGATCACTTCCGGGCGGAAATGGTTACCGACCGCTTCCATCACCGCTTTATTCATCAGCTGGTAGTCATCATCATCGCTGAAGTTCTGAATCAGGTCAGAGCCCAGATTGGAGGTCATCACCACAATGGTGTTACGGAAATCCACGGTACGGCCCTGACCATCGGTCAGGCGACCATCTTCCAGCACCTGCAGCAGGATATTGAATACATCCGGGTGGGCCTTTTCCACCTCATCCAGCAACAGTACTGAATAGGGCTTGCGGCGTACCGCTTCGGTCAGATAACCGCCCTCTTCATAACCCACATATCCCGGAGGCGCACCGATCAGCCGGGCCACGGAGTGTTTCTCCATAAACTCGGACATATCGATACGTACCATCGCCTCTTCAGTATCAAACAGGAACCCGGCCAGCGCTTTACACAGCTCGGTTTTACCCACCCCGGTTGGCCCAAGGAACAGGAATGAACCGTTAGGCCGGTTGGGATCTGACAGCCCGGCACGGGAACGACGCACCGCATTCGACACCGCGATTACCGCTTCCTGCTGACCAATCACCTGCTTATGTAGCTCGGTTTCCATACGCAGCAATTTCTCGCGCTCACCTTCCAGCATCTTGCTGACCGGAATACCGGTCCAGCGCGCCACCACTTCAGCCACCTCTTCTTCGGTCACCTTATTGCGCAGCAGCTGGGTAGAGGTTTCACTGGATTCTTCGGCTTCAGCAACCGTCATCAGCTCTTTTTCCAGCGCGGGGATCAACCCGTATTGCAACTCGGACATCCGGCTCAGGTCGCTGTTACGCTGAGCCTGTTCCATCTCAATCCGGGCCTGGTCGAGTTTTTCTTTGACCTGCTGCGAGCCCTGCAGCGCCAGTTTTTCTGCTTTCCAGATTTCATCCAGATCAGCGAATTCACGCTCCACCTCAACAATGGTCGCTTCCAGCTCCACCAGACGCTGTTTAGCCGCCGCATCTTTCTCTTTTTTCAGCGCTTCGCGTTCCATCTTCAGCTGGATCAGCCGACGTTCCAGCCGATCCAGATCTTCTGGCTTGGAGTCTATCTCCATCCGAATGCGTGACGCCGCTTCGTCAATCAGGTCAATGGCTTTGTCTGGCAGCTGGCGGTCAGTAATATAACGCTGGCTCAGTTTCGCCGCCGCAATGATCGCCGAATCGGTAATATCGACCCCGTGGTGAACTTCATAACGCTCTTTCAAACCACGCAGAATAGCCACCGTGGATTGCTCGTCCGGCTCGTCCACCTGCACTTTCTGGAAACGACGTTCCAGCGCAGCGTCTTTCTCCACATACTGGCGATATTCGTCCAGGGTGGTGGCACCGACACAGTGTAATTCACCACGGGCCAGCGCGGGCTTGAGCATATTGCCCGCATCCATCGCACCTTCGCCTTTACCGGCACCCACCATGGTGTGCAGTTCATCAATAAACAGAATGATCTGACCATCCTGCTTCGACAGCTCGTTGAGCACCGCCTTGAGACGTTCCTCGAACTCACCACGGAACTTGGCACCCGCGATCAGCGCCCCCATATCCAGCGATAATACCTGCTTGCGCTTGAGACCTTCCGGCACTTCACCGTTGACGATGCGCTGGGCCAGCCCCTCAACGATGGCGGTTTTGCCCACCCCCGGCTCACCGATCAGTACCGGATTATTCTTGGTCCGGCGCTGCAGTACCTGGATGGTACGGCGGATCTCATCATCACGACCGATCACCGGGTCCAGCTTGCCCGCTTCGGCGCGCTCAGTCAGATTGATGCAGTATTTATCCAGCGACTGACGATTAGACTCGGCATTGGGGTCATTCACATTATCGCCGCCACGCATCTGAATAATGGCGCTTTCGAGCCGGGCTTTATCGACACCGGCTTTGCGCATCAGTTTACCGACCTCACCTTTATCATCCAGCATGGCCAGCACCAGCAACTCACTGGCGATAAACTGGTCGTTGCGTTTCTGTGCCAGCTTGTCGCACAGGTTCAGCAACCGGCCGGCATCTTTGGACCAGAGAATGTTGCCATCGGGATTTTGCAAGGTTGGCAGGCCATCCAGGTGCTCCGCCAGCTCACGATTCAGCCGGGTGATATCACCGCCTGCCTGGTTCAACAGTGGTTTAATGCCACCATTTTGCTGCGCCAGCAGCGCCACCAGCATATGGCCCGGTTCGATATAGTTGTGATCACGGCCCACCGCAAGTGATTGCGCATCAGCCAGTGCTTCCTGTAAACGTGCAGTAAATTTATCCGGTCTCATATCAAGTCTCCTGATAAGGTCGCGGCCTGTCGGCCCGCGCAGGGGCAAGCCTTCTCTGAAGCGCTCGCCGGTTACATTCTGTCTAGCTCTATCATCTAGATGGGGACAGCCGGACAGTGCTTCAAGGCCGAGTTCAGCAACGGGCGACCTGAATCAACTTTTCAACAGATTCAGTGCCGGCCAGCTAGCAAGGTGAGTGGGCAAGGTCTGCTGCCACCAGAGTTGCACGACAGTGCTATAGAGCTGCCGAAAGTCCAGCTGGTAACGTAAATCTCCGGCATCCAGTTCGGTTAAAGAAGGCATCGTATGCTGGATACCGCCACGCACCCGGCCCCCCATCAACAGCTGAGTGGCAGCGGTGCCATGGTCGGTCCCCCGGCTGCCGTTTTCAGCCACCCGGCGGCCAAATTCGCTGTAACTCATCACCAGCACCTGATCCCAGAGCCCCGCCGCCTGCATCTGCTGGCGAAACTGTGCCAGCCCCTGCGCCAGCTGTTTAAGCAGCCGATTCTGGACTCCCCGCTGATTGGCATGGGTATCAAACGAACCCAGCGACAGTTTGATCACCGGCCCGGCCTGGCCGTTACTGATCAGCTGCGCCGCCTCGTTAAGCTGCTTGGCGAAACGCCCACCCTGCTGTTTGCCTTCAGGCCCAGGTATTTTCATCCGCTCACCACCGGCCAGCTTGCCGGCGGCATCGGCGGTGCTACTCTGTACCGCCAGAATATGGGCCAGTGCCGGATTAGCGCTCTGGCCACCGGGCATCGTTAACCGCCGGGCCTGGCGCGAAAACTGCGCGGCACTGTCCATCTGCAGCGTACGCACACCCGCCCCACTGACCACCAGCGCATCCTTGCCCAGCACAATGGCATGGGCCGCCTGACCCGGCGCTAACGGATAACGACGCAGACTTTCAGCCGCCCAGCCTTCATCCCGATACTGATCTGCCGCCGAGGCCGTTTCCCAGATCTCAATCGAGCGAAAGTGGGACCGGTTGGGCTGTGGATAACCCAGCCCGGGCAACCAGGCCAGCTCACCACTCGCCCAGGCCGGCTCCAGCGCCGCCAGCACAGGATTCAGTCCATGATCGGCGTCCAGCTTGAGCAGATCGGTGTCAGCAATGGCCAGCGAGGGCCGCGCACGGTAGTAAGCCGATTGCCGGGGCACCAGCATATTGAGGCTGTCATTGCCGCCTTTCAGCTCGACCAGCACCAGGTAACGCGGCCGGGTATTTGCCGCAGCCGCCAGCGGGCTCAGGCTGAGTAAGGGCAGCGTCATCAGCTGCTGCAAAAACTGTCGTCGTTGCATTGAGGCGTCCTTTTCGTTGTACCAGACGGGTTTAGTACAGCTGGTAAACCGGGTCCTGCAGGAGCGCAGCCGTCAATGCCCGACCCGTTTTGCCCGCCAGGGGCTGAATGGGAGGCAGTGCCAGCAACCAGTCAGGTTTGTCTTTGTCGCTGACCCGACGGTTAAACGCCGCCAGCTGGGCCGAATAATCCGGCCGTTTGCCACGCTTGCCTGCCATCGCCATCGATCGCTTGTGCCCCGGTTTACGGCTGAGCCCGGCCAGTAACTGCTGACGTAACAGCAAACTCTGGCTGCTGATCCAGTTAGCCCCACCGGGCCAGCCTTTCACATTGGGCGGGTTAAACGGGTCCTGCCCTAGTCGGGCAGCCTGGTGCGCCAGTTGCACCGCCTGTTTGCCCGGCCGTAACTGAAAAGTACGCCCCAGTCCCGCCAGCAACATCAGTGGGGACTTGATCAGCACCCCGCGATTTTCAGTCGCCCAGAATGCCGGTTCATTCAGTAACAGCCGCATCAGAGTGCGGATATTGTAATCTGCCGTACGAAACTGCCGCGCCAGATACACCACCCGTGCAGGGTCTGGCCGGGGTGATATGAACGCCCGCCAGGCTTTGCCCACCACCGTTTCAGCGGTGCGCGAATCACTGAGCAGCATGCGCAGAATATCATCGCCATCCCAGTTCCCCCGGTGGCCCATAAACAGCTTACCGGCCCGGTCATGGCGGCGCGGATTAAAGCGGAACCGGCGAGTTCTGTGGTCAATCCACCAGCCGGTAAACGCCCGCGCAGCGGCTTTTACATCCGCCTCGGTATAATTACCTTCGCCCAGAGTGAACAGTTCCAGCAGTTCGCGGGCAAAGTTTTC
>JAIBDV010000335.1 GCA_024686055.1 Neptuniibacter sp. | reverse complement strand
TATGGGGGTTATGGCAGGAGCGGCGGGGGTGGTTTTGGGTTGATTCCCCGTTCCCGGCGAAGCCTGTGCCGACTGGGCGGATTCCAGCGTGGCGCTGGTCTGGATATGTTTGAGCGGGAGCTGTAGCAGCTGGTCGGCAGTAACGAAGTGCTGTGCTTTACGGATGTTAAGGGGCATCTGCTCTGGCGGTGTTATTTTTTCGATGTGGGTGATTGCTTTGGCTTCTGCGGCCGGGGAGACAGGCTTGCCTTTATGATCAATTATCGCTGGCCGAGTGGGTTCGGCGACAGGTAATTGCTTGATAGCAGGCTGGGCATTGGATCGGTCGTTGGGGGCCTGAGGCGGTTGCAACGTGAACCAGGTCACGACGGCCGCCGCAACGAGGGCGAGTACCAGAACGAGTGTGCGTAGCATCTTTTTCTCCAGTGCCAGATACGACTGCGTTGACTGTATCCTGGTCAGCACACAGACAAAAGCGTTAATGCGTGGCGGGGGAGCCGGCCTGCAGCCAGGCAGTCACTGCACTACAGGCCGCTGTCTGTGATTGATCTGGCACTTCGGCCAATCTTTGCCAGACTGCAATTATCTATCTCAGTAAAAGAGTCCTCCCAATGAGCTGCAGCAAACTGCTGGGCTGGGTCGCCAGTTTACTACTGTGGGTCAGTCTGCCTGCCTGGGCAGAATCCTTTACGGCTGATGAGCGTGGCTGGCTGCAGGCGCGCGGCGAAATTCGTTATTGCAGTGATCCGAACTGGATGCCGTTTGAGGGGCTGGACCGTCGTGGCCAGCATATTGGCATTGGCGCGGACTTTATTGCCGAGTTCTCTCGTCAGCTCAATATTCCAATGCGCCGGGTCCCTGCCGACAGCTGGGCTGAAATTTTGGAACTGGGTCGGCAACGCCAGTGTGACTTCATCTCGCTGACCAACCCCAGCCCGGCACGGGCACAGTTTTTTTCCTTTACCGCGCCCTACGTTACTTTACCTGTAGTGCTGTTTGGTCATAAACGCGATGGTTATCTTGATGGGCTTGGTGCGATGGGTGGCCAGCCGCTGGCGGTGACGCGGGGGAGCATTCTGGTGACTAAAATCCGCCAGCAGGCACCGTCGGTCAGGCTCAAGCAGTACCCAACGATGCTTGAAGTATTGGCGGCGGTAATGAAAGGAGAGGCGCGCGCCGCTGTCGCAGCGTTACCGGTGGGGCTTTATCTAGTGCAAAAAATGGGCCTGACACAACTGGAAGTCGCTGGTCACACGGATCTTAAAATGGAGCTTGCGCTGGCGGTACGTAATGATACGCCGGAGCTGGTATCTGTTTTGAATAAAACGGTCGGCAACCTGTCGCCTGCCCTGACTGATCAGATTATGCAGCGCTGGTACAGCGTGGAGGTGCAGCAGGCGCAGGATTATACGTTGCTGTTGGTGCTGGTTGTTATGCTGTGCCTGGTGGTTGCCTTCCTTATCTATCGCAACCAGGCCAACCGCACCTTCTCATTGCAGCTTGAAAAGGTTAACGCACGACTCTCTGACCGAAATCAGCGGCTGGAGCAAATCTGTCAACATGATTACCTGACCGGGGTGCTCAACCGGGTCAGTCTGGATGTTGAGCTTACCCGGGCATTGCATCGGGCTGCCAGCCAGAACCAGCCGCTGGCTTTGATCATGCTGGACCTTGACTGTTTTAGCCAGGTTAATCAGAAGTATGGCCATCAGGTGGGGGACACGGTGCTGGTGGAAATCTGCCGGGTACTGGAGCAGACGCTACCGGAGTGGGTGCGCACCGGGCGCTGGGTGGGTGACCGCTTTTTACTGATCTGCCCGCGTACCGGACTGGAAGAAGCACTGGCGCTTGGCAGTAAAGTCAGCCTGACACTGCAGTTACACCAATACAGCGAGGAGGTGCATGTCAGTGTCAGCCTGTGTGTTGCGATTTGCGATGGCAGCGAGCGTTCGGCGACACTGATGCATGCGCTGGAGCGCCGGTTATGCCTGGCTGTCGCCAGCGGGCCCCAGCAGCTGGTGGTGCTGGATCAGAATCAGGGCAGCTCTGCAGAGCCAGCGGCCTGAGCCAGAATCCACTCGCGGAAGGCTTCCATACTGTAGGTCAGTGGCCGGTTTTCCTGGTAGACCAGGTAAAATGCCTTGCGGGTATTAAGGCTGATATCAAATGGCACTATCAGCTGTTTAAGCTGCAACTCCCGCTCAATCAGGCTGATATCCGACAGGGCGATCCCGACCCCTTCCATTGCTGCGTTCAGGGCCAGCGAGGTGCTGGAAAAACTCATGCTTTTATTAAACAGGCTGTCATCCAGGCCGTGGTGCTCAAGGATATGTGGCCATTCGTCGGTCCGGCTGGCCACATGCAACAGGGTGTGATGGCGCATATCTTCCGGGGTTGCCAGTGGCAGGTTACCTTCCAGTAATTTCGGACTACACACAGGGACGACCCGGGTCTGTATCAGACTGTGGTGTTCAGCGTCAGGCCATTCGCCAAAGCCCAGATAGATCGCCATATCCGTGTCACTGTGCTCGAAATCCACCCGGCCCATTGAGGCGCTCAGGCGGAGCTCAATGTCCGGATGCACCTGCTGAAAGGCGCGTAATCGGGGTACCAGCCAACGAGTGAGGAAGGCGGGTGCAACCGCAAGATTGACCGCGCTGATATTAGGGGCGGTCATCAGCCGCCGGGTGGCGCTGTCTATCTCGTCCAGAGCATGGGTGACAGAGGCCAGGTACTTTTCTCCGGCAGAGGTCAGCATGGCTTTGCGTTTCTCTCGGCGAAACAGCTTCAACCCCAGAAATGCTTCAAGTGTCTTGATCTGATGACTGACGGCTGAGGGCGTGACAAATAACTCTTCAGCAGCCTGATTGAAGCTGCCTTTGCGGGCGGCGGCCTCAAAGCAGCGAAGTGCGTTCAGTGGTGGCAGGTGTCGGATGGCAGGCTCCAATGATGAGATATATTCATCAGTCAGGTGAAAATCTATCGTTTGTTCTTTAGCCAGTGCGACCTTAGTATACACCCATCGATTGATTCGAGGCAGCGCTGTAAGCTAGAAGACATCTAGTATTGGGGAATTCGGGCCCTGATCTGCTGTTTGCTTTCATGCCACGATCTTTGTTGTTGTTTTTTATTTTTGCTGAATTTTTTGAGGCGTCCCATGCATCCGCATTATCAAGTTGAAATCCGCGTTCTGGCCGATGGCCAGATTGACACTCGCTACTACGCTGAACAGGCACACGCTATGCGTAACGAAGAAGTTAAGCGTATGTTTAAGGATCTGTTCAACTGGGTAAAAGGCATCAAAGGCAACTTTGATCGCCTGCCAACGCTGGACGCTGTGTACGGTCGTTAAGACTGCGCCAATCGTTTCTTGGCATCCTTTGCTGTTTTTTGGCCCGCTCAATGAGCGGGCTTTTTTATATCCGCACGAACGGTGTAGAATCCGCCTCCGTCTGTCAATCTGAGGTGTGGTGTGGAGTACGAATTTTCCCAGGATATGCTGGGCGCGCCCGTGGCGCGTTTTTCGATGGACCATGAGGCGTTTGGCTTCTGGCTGGAAGACGAGCTGGTGGGCCAGGCGGCCAGGCTGGCACAGTTGCTGGAAGAGGCCGCTCGACTCAAAAGCAGCCAGGGCTGGTCATTTGAGTTGCAGGGGCGTGAATACCGCCTGGTGCTGGACCGGGATGAAGCCACTGTTGCGGCGAATGCTCTGTCACAGGATGAAGATGACTGGGATGATGAAGAGATGACGCTCTCGGATGAAGGGCAGCGAGCAGGCTGCGGGCTGGATGACTTTGAGGCTATGCTTGGTGACTGGCAACGTTATCTGACATCTATTGGCCAGTAATCGCCGGGCCTGTCTGGCCCGGTCGTTCTATGCTGAGCCGGCTCAGCTTTCCAGCCACACATCTCGGGCCCAGTGCCAGATGCTGTTCCAGCTTTCGTCTTCGTTGATCTCGCCCTCACTTTCACGCCAGAGTTTGATCTCGCCTT
>JAIBDV010000016.1 GCA_024686055.1 Neptuniibacter sp. | reverse complement strand
CCTTACCACCAGGCGCATGTTCGTGGGGTTAAACTGATCGGGGCCACCTGTCACTATGTGACTCAGGACCTGGATGCCGGGCCGATAATTGATCAGGATGTTACCCGCATTAGTCACCGCGATCTGCCAGAAGATATGGTGCGACAGGGTAAGGATGTGGAGAAGAACGTGCTCTCCCGTGGCTTGCGCTGGCATCTGGAAGATCGCGTCCTGGTGCATGGCAATAAAACAGTGGTGTTCAACTGACCCTGTTGTGCCAGGTAGGGTGGTCAATTCGGGACTAACATGGTTGTGAACCGTCAGATACCGCCGTATCTGTACGATGACAAGGAGAGCTGCCATGTTACGTTCTGTGAAAGTCCGAGACTATATGACTGAAAGCCTGGTGACCTTTACGCCCCAGACTGATCTGTTTGTGGCGATCAACCAGCTGTTGGAATATCGCATATCCGGTGCGCCGGTGGTGGATGAGCAGGGCTTGCTGGCAGGGATTCTTTCTGAAGCCGACTGTCTGCGGTCAATTCTGACCCTGACCTACCATGAGGAAGAGATGGGTGGCGTTGTCGGTGACTGTATGACGCGTCGGGTGGAAACGATTGACTATGACGCGGATATTATCGCCGTGGCAAAAATATTTACTGAACAGGGTCGTCGTCGTTTACCGGTGGTACATCGTGGTAAACTGGTCGGTCAGATCAGTCGTTGTGACGTGTTGCGGGCCGTTGAGGAGTTTACCCAGCCAGGGTAGACCCACGCGCCGGGCAACCGCCGATGGCTGGACGCTTATTCTTCAGCTCAGAGTTAACGGGAACCGCTGTATGGCGCCAATGCCAGAACAACCTTTTCTTGTATACCCCTCCCAGGTCCAGACATATGGGCTGGAGGGCGCGCTGCTATTACAGCGGTATCAACAGTTACTGAACATGTTAGTGACAGACCTCAGCCAGCCGATGGCTATTGTGATCAGTCGTGACCAGTGGCTACAGCTTGTGCCGTTCTGGAATGAGGAGCAGCTGGCGATTGCGACCGGTGAGCTGGTTGCTCTGCAGGTCATCGACGTCGGCTTCCTGGAGGACGGCCAGGTTCAGGTCAGTCAGGCATGGCCGCTTGAGCCGCAAACGGCTAGCCCGCTGGCTGCACGGGAAGAGTCGCTGACGCCGCCGATTGTACCAGAGGCGCCACTGGAGGTAATGCCGTTACCGCCGGTGCTGGAGCCTGTCAATGAACTGCCGGTTTATGATACACCGCCAGCAGAGTCAGCCTCTGTGCGCCGGGTAGCGCGTCGGCGTATCAACCCGGAAACGTTGATGCAGCAGCGTGGCCCGGCACCCACTTTTGGTGGCAGTACGGGCTGGCGTCGGCAGGAAGCCGAAGTTGAAAAATCGGATGAACTGCACCAGGTTTTTAATATGCGCGAGGAGCATAATCAGAAACTCCATCCGATGTTTGTTGGCTGGAAGCCCAGTGATACGTTTTACGAGTTGTTGCCTCGACACGCGATTCCAAACGAATACGCTGAAGAGTGCCTTGATGAATTCACCCTTTACTGGCTGGATAAAGACCGTAAAGAGAGTAACTGGGATCAGAAATTCCTGGCGTGGGTGAAACGGGAGTGGATCCGAAAGCAGACCCGTGAAGCCCGTCAGCGTAATCAGGATAGTAGTGAACCAAAAGGTACAGGTCATGAAAACGCCCGCCGAGATACTCGCGAGAACCGGAAACGGGTTACCGCAGCCATCATGGACATCAAAGACACCGACTGGTAGTGCGGACCCGGGGCAGCAACAGGCGCCTCAGGCCGATGCCATTCCGCTAGAAACGAAAGCGCACGTCAATATGATCTTTGCGCGGTTTATGGCGATCTATGGGCATAAGTTCAAAAGCTGCTTTGAAACTGAAAATGAGATTCGTATTGCCAAGCGAGAGTGGGCGTTGAGCCTGCGTAGCTACGGCGAGCGCGAGCTGGTGATGGCGATTGACCACTGTAAGGCTCAGCTGGCCTGGATGCCGACGGTGTCAGAATTTCTGGATATTCTGCGTAGCCGTACCGGTGATTTCGGTTTGCCATCGGTGCGTATGGCTTACGAAGAGGCCTGCCGTTTTGCCCTGACGCCCACTAAGCACCACTGGAGCCACCCGGCGGTTTATCAGGCCGGGCGGGCAACAGGCTGGTTTGAGATACGCAGTGAGCCTGAAAAACGGATCTACCCGCTGTTCAGTTATAACTATGACCTGCTGAGCCGTCGAGTGCGTGAGGGTGAATCGCTGGAGGAACCGGTGGTCCAGGCATTACCGGATCGCTCGGATAACACCATGATTGAGGCGATGGAACGCTGGAGTGAGGCGGCCGGACTTGATATGCGTGAAGCCTCCAAGCTGCTGTTCTATATGACCAAGCCTCGTTACAGTAAAGTGCGCAAGCGGTTTCGCCAGCAGTCTGAGCTGAAATGTGTTGAACGTGGTATCACGCTGGCATTGCCGGATTAAGGCTTCCCCGCCTGGTGTGTTAGCGTGCCAGAGGAGAGCGGCGAGGCAGTAAACGTGGTGGCGGCCTGCGAAAATCAGGCAGTAAGCTGGCATGGTTATGCAGCTGCGCTGTTTCAGTGATGCGGTTGAACAGGTGTAATTTGCCGTTATGACGCTGGCCCAGCCATCGCTGCGGATTCTGAATAATATCCAGTAGCAGGCTGTTTGCATCAGCGTTACGGCTGTTATCCGGCCCACTGCGATACTGCCTGAATTGCTGGTTGGCCAGTAATCGGGCCAGTGTATTGCCATCCCAAATTGCCGGCTCATCTGTGACCGGATGCAGGCTCCCCAGCATTGCGGGTGCAATCAACGCGCGTTCTTTTGAAAAAAACTTGCGTACAGTGATGTCGGTATGGGCTTTGAGTAACGAGTTATCACGGACGTTACTGCTAAAATCCATCGACTCCAGCCCCCCGATAACACGCTCCAGTTGCCAGCCACAGGATTTGATAAGCTGCCAGACCGGCTCCACGGACAGGCGGGACCCCAGGCTGTATTTGATGGCATCACGGCCTTGCTTGCCTGCCTGGAGTAGCGTCAGCTGCAGGTAGGTAGTCTGCATGTCAACCAGGCACTGTGGGGACTCTACATAACAGTAAGGTGTTTCCCTGCGACAGAACTCAATCCATTCAGAACGGCTGTGAAGTTGCGATAAGACGGGTATGATCACTCAGGAACAGTATCCATGCGGGCCAGGAAAAGGCCCGAGTATATAGAGAAGTTTCGGGATCGACACCATGAAGTTACTAAACCGCTCTGCTTTTTCCGTGCTGCCACGCCAACCCTTTGTCGACTGGGTCTCTCGTTTGCCCCAGGATGATGAAGCACTAAATCAGGCGATGACGCTGGATGAGCATCGTCAGGAAGGAACTGTTTATCTGATCGATGAAGTGGAGGCTGAAGACGCGTTTTTTCAGGCCATCAAGGCTCACTGGTCGGCAATGTTTGAGAATGAGCTGGCGGCCTGGGATGAGTTTGAAGACCATTGGCCTTGTGAGCGAGATCAGGCGATGTTTCAAGCATGGTTTGAGCTGAAGCCTCAGGTACTGGCGCTGGATCTGAGCCGCCAGCCGTTAATGACCGCCGAGCTGGAACAGTAGTGGAGTAAATGATGATTCAGACCTTACCTGATGTCATGAAGCTGCACCCGCAACGTGACAGCCTCTATGCCGAGTTACACTCGCGTCCTTTTCAGGTTATTCCAACCCCTTCCCGTGTGACCCATATTGCAGTGCAGTGCACGGAGGATGAAAAGCATCAGCAGTTTACACACCTGTGTGAGCTGTGTGAGGCGTTGGAAATTGCTGCGCCCTTAAAAGACAGTATCTGTATTGAGCTGGAAGCGGGACCGCTGAAAATTCGCCGTGAAAAACACATGGAATTTGCCAGCTATACGTTTATCTGTTTACCCGACCCTGCAGGGCAGGGCAGTGCCAGTCCATTCGAGCAAATGGCCATCAGTCTGTTGCCCTCGGGTTGGCTGAGCCGGTTGCCGGGGTTAGTGGTGGCGGCTTTTCACGTGGCAGTTGAGGATGGTCGTGATCAGCGGGATCTCATGTTGCCGGTGGTTAAGCGTTATTTTGAAGGGATGCGCCTGGTGGGGAGTAGCCCACAAAATGGTGATGCCAGAGTCTGGACGACATTTCAGCTGCACAGTGATGGCTTTGGTCGCATTCTTGTCTACAACAAGAAGATGAGCGATAGCCAGTTAGGGCGACTTGTACAGCGGCTGATGGAGATTGAGACCTATCGGTTGATGGCGCTACTGGCACTGGAGACGGCACGCAAATTCAGCCCGGCGCTGGCGGAGATGGATGCTGAACTGGCGGCCGTTACTGGTCGGTTAGCATTGCGTTCTCAGGCACATAATGAGCAGGAAATTCTGTCGCAGCTGACGGATATGGCGGCCCGGGTTGAGTCCTGCCGTGCCGACTCAACCTTCCGCTTTAGTGCGACCCAGGCGTATCACGCATTGGTGATGCAGCGTTTGTCTGAGTTGCGAGAAGATGAGGTGTCCGGCCACCTGACCATCAGTGAGTTTATGACGCGCCGGTTAACCCCTGCAGTGCGGACCTGTGAAGCAGTGGGTAAACGGCTTGAAGACCTGTCGCGGCGGATTGACCGGGTTTCGGATATGATGCGTACCCGTGTTGAGCTGTCAATTCAGGCGCAAAACCAGCAGTTACTGGCATCGATGGACCGGCGCTCACGCATTCAGTTAATGATGCAGCATACCGTCGAGGGTCTGTCTGTTGCTGCGATCAGTTATTATGCTGTCGGCCTGGTTAAATACCTGCTGGAGGCTTTCTATAACAGAGGGATTGAATTCGACAAAAGTCTGGTACTTGGATTATCTGTCCCACTGATTGTGGGTACAGTCTGGTTTTTCACCCGTCGGATTCATCGTCATTTTTTGCGGCTTGCAACAGATAAAATCGATGATTAAGCTCGTAGATAACTAATTATTTATTAGGAATGTATTGTGTCTATTGAAAAATCTATTCATTCTAAAATTGTTGATGCACTGACGCCTGTTCAGATAGAGATAGAGAATGAGAGTCATATGCACAGTGGTCCCGCTCAGGAATCACACTTCAGAGTCGTTATTGTGTCCGATCAGTTTGAGGGCAAGCGATTGGTGCAGCGTCATCAGCTGGTTTATAAAATTTGTGCTGAGGAGTTAGCAGGCCCTGTACATGCACTGTCTATGCACCTGTACACTGCCGGTGAGTGGTCGGCTCGAGAACAGCGTGCGCCCTTATCCCCGGATTGCATGGGTGGCTCGAAGTCAGAATAATCTTATATATTTTATGTAAGTTTTTATTGCTGGCGTAATAGGGGTGTTTTTCTGATCAAACGATCAAAATTGACAGGGGTCAATTTGCCTTAAAATAAAAAAGTAAAAGGTCGTATTTGCGGCCTTTTTTTAAGATCGTCTGTTTCGCCGTTATAAATCAAATGTATAGTCGCTGGTGTATTCATTACAGTCTGACGGCTGTGCTTTCTATTTAATGCTGATCGTATAGTATGGTCTGATGCTCGGATCTATTTAAGGAGAGAATAATGCGGAGCAATCTTCCTGTGACGAATGTTGAGAGAACCTTCAGTGAAGATACCCCTCTGATTTCGACGACGAACCTCAAAGGGCAGGTTACCTTTGTTAATGATGCATTTGTTGTTATCTCCGGTTTTGATAGAGATGAGCTGTTAGGGCAGCCGCATAACCTGGTCAGGCACCCTGATGTTCCCTCAGCGGTATTTGCTGATATGTGGAACAAGCTTAAAGAGGGCTTGCCCTGGATTGGCATTGTTAAAAACCGCTGTAAAGATGGCGGCTTTTATTGGGTAAAAGCCTATGTGACCCCGATTATCGAATCTGGTCGCTGCATTGGTTATCAGTCTGTGCGAACCTTGCCTACGATGGGTCAGAAGCGTAGAGCTCAGGCTGTTTACGAGCGCTTGAATAACGGTAAGCGTCGTATCTCTCTTCATGATATTCGTGTATCGACCCGAGTTATGACGGCGGCACTGCTTTCAGCACTGGTGCCGTTAGGTGTTGGCTGGGTAACTGATTTTGACCAGGTTATGACCGGTAGTTCCATGGTTGTGATGGCGCTGGTCGGTATGCTGGCTGCTTATAGCGCGGTTAAGCCATTACGTGAGATGGAGCGACTCTCCAAACGCACGATCGACTCGCCGGTGCTGCAGGAGATGTTTGCTAATTCCGTATCCGAGGTGGGGCAGGTCTATCTGGAAAACCTGACGCTCAAAGCGCGGGTACAGGCCGCTAATGTCCGGGTAAATTACTCTGTTGGTGAGCTTCAGATGCACGGCGACGAGGCCGTTAATATTGCGCAGCAAACCAATGAAGCGATTAACCGGCAGGTTGAAGAGCTGGACCGGGTCTCAATCCATATCAGTGAGCTATCCTCTGCTATCGAAGAAGTTGCACATAACGCTACCTTGACCTCTGATGAAACCCGGGCGGCTAATGAAGTGGCTGCCAGTGGTCAGTCGGTTGTAGAGGGGGCAATACAGTCAATTCGTGAGCTGGCTGTTAATGTAGAGGATGCAGCGACGCAGATTGCTGCTTTGCATAGCCAGACTCAGGATATTGCCACAGCGACCAGTGTAATACGGGAAATTGCAGATCAGACCAACTTGCTGGCGTTGAATGCGGCGATTGAGGCCGCGCGTGCCGGTGAGCAGGGGCGTGGCTTTGCTGTTGTGGCGGATGAGGTGCGAGAGCTGGCTAAGCGCACGCAGGAGTCGACCCAGACGATTGAGTCCACAATCCAGCGGCTGGGGCGTGAGTCTGAGCATGTGGTCAAAGTGATGGAAGCGGGTCGTGAGCAGGCACATAGCTGTGTCTCGCAGGCCGCGGAAGCGGGTGAGGCGCTGGAGTCTATTATGAGCACCGTTGCTAATATCGCCGATATGAGTGCCATGATTGCGACGGCCTCAACGGAGCAGAGTTCTGCTGCTGATGACCTTACACATAATGTGGATACTATCCAGTCTGCGGCGCAGCTTGCTCAGGAAGCTGCGGGGCGTACAGAGCAGGCATCGGTCAAACTGGCTGATACCTCCCGTGATATTGTGCAAAGCGTGACATTCTAAGCACTCTTTCTCGGTTATTTCGAATTTAAAAGCCAGTCAGGTCTTGCGGCCTGACTGGTTTTTTTGTGTGCGTAATAGCTGACATATCCGCCTGAGCCCAGGTGTTATTTCGGTTCATATTGCTGCGGCGAATATTGATGTCTGTCAATGCGCGCAGCGCAGGTGAGGGGGACACTGGGTACCAGAGGGAGCGAAAGTTCGGAGCTTAGCCCGATTGGAAGCAGGTGGTTTTGAAGGGGATTTTCCTGTTTTCTGATGCTCGGCCTTGTCGCTTCCGGCGTTGACACATAGTCCAGTATAAGGAAGGTTTTTAATGACTATTGAACACCATGATCTGTTGCATGAGTTTCCAGAGCACCGTGACCGTATTCATGATCTGAAAGTGAACCATGCACACTTTTCCCGCCTGTTTGATGAGTACCACCAGGTGACAAAGGATGTTGAACGGATGGAGTCCGAGATTGAAGCGGTCTGCACTCAGACGGAAGAAACGGCCAAACTGCGTCGTCTTCACCTCAAGGATGAGCTACACACCATGATCATCGCTGCTGACTGAGCGATAACAGGTCCTGTGATAAATGCCGACTTTGCTGTCGGCATTTTGCTGTCTGGCTGCTCTATTTGTGACGACATTACGTGACTGATGATGGCTGCGGCTGGAACCTTTTACCCGACGTTGTGGTCTGATGCTCAACACTGTTTTGAGTACGCCAGAGTGTTAGACGTTATTTCTCCTTCAGTGATCTTTGTTCAGCGGCAGGTGGGGCTCATCGTGCCGCTGCTTTTTTTTATGCTGGTGCAAAGTGCGGCGGCGGCGCCGGATCTCATTCTTTACAACGCCCATATCCTGGTTGTAGATGAAGGCTTTAGTGAGGTTGAGGCGTTGGCCATTGAGGATGGGCGTATCTGTGCC
The DNA here is from genome assembly GCA_024686055.1 of Neptuniibacter sp. GTDB lineage: Bacteria > Pseudomonadota > Gammaproteobacteria > Pseudomonadales > Balneatricaceae > Marinobacterium_C. Next base: position 9,482 of record JAIBDV010000016.1, on the reverse strand, counting down.
ATTGGTCGTAACTTTGCGGTGCGTGCGTTGGCGGATGAGCATACTCAGCTGGAGAACCTGCAGGGCCGTACGGTTATCCCGGGCCTTATTGATAACCACATTCATGCTATTCGTGCTGCTCAGCGCTGGCGATATGAGGTACGCCTGGATGGTGTGACCGAGTATGACAAAGCGCTGGAGCTTATTGCTGGTAAAGCCCGAAGCATGACGCCGGGAGAGTGGATTGTTGTCAATGGCGGCTTTGTTGAACATCAGTTTCTGGATCAACCCGAGGGATTCCGGCTGACTGACCTGGATAAGGCGGCACCGGACAACCCGGTATACCTGCAGCACCTGTTTGACTGGGGCTATGTGAATAGCCGGGCATTGGCGCTGATTGGTATTGATGCGTCCATACCGGGGCAATCGCGTAAGGGGTTGTTGCTGGATGAATATCAGTTTCCCAGTGGTACTGTAACCCTGGCGACTCAGCAGGCGATTGTGGCACAACTTCCTGTGCCAGCACCGGATGAGCAGCGTGCCAGTGCTCAGCTGTTACTGCAGGATCTGAACCGCCAGGGCATCACTACCGTGCTGGACGCGGGTGGTTTTGATACCCTGCCGCGTTATTACATACCCTTTCGCCAACTGGCAGCGCAGCAGCAGCTCACGGTGCGAGTGTACTATTTGCAGCAACTGATTCCCTGGGAAACCGGCTATGGTCAGCCACCGGACATGACACGGCTTGAACATTCAGGTTCAGATCTGGGTCCAGATGAATATGAGATAGCCTGGTTTCGGCGCATTGGCGTGGGTGAACAGCTCTATCTGCCCTTACAGGACAGTGCCGGGCGAGCGGCGCAGTCGTCGGCCGTCGTGCGCCAGCACTTTAGGCAGTATGCACAAACTCTGGCGGCGAAGGGTGTACACCTGCACCTGCATGCGGTGAATGATCAGAGTATCAATCAGCATCTGGATCAGCTGATCCCATTGACCGAAGATTATGATTTCAGAGCCTTGCGCTGGACCTTTGCCCATGCGGATGGCATTCAGCCGGCGACCGTTCAGCGGGTCGCTGAAGCGGGCTTTAACGTTGCGATTCAGGCACGACCATGGCTGATCGGCTATCGATTCCAGCGGCAATTTGGAGAGCAGGCTGCTCAGATGACGCCAATGCGAACGCTGACCGAGCAGGGTCTGCGCTGGGGGCTGGGCTCTGATGGCCCGGTAGTTGCCAGTATCAACCCATTCCATACACTGGACTGGGCTGTGAATGGCACGATGGTTGATGGGGTCAAGTTGTCGCAGCAGACTGTCAGTCGTCAGCAGGCACTGATTGCCCATACTCGCAATAATGCCAGGCTGTTGTTTGCTGAAAACCTGCTGGGTTCACTGGAGCCGGGAAAGCGGGCTGATTTACTGGTGCTCGATCGTAATTATCTGGAGACGCCTGCGCCTGAAATCCGTCATATACACCCCCTGGGGACGATGGTGGATGGGCGGTGGGTATACCGTGCCGGAGAGCTGAAATAGCACCGTAGTCAGGTGAGCTATCGATGGTTGATGTCATGATTGTCTTGCCTGTTTCGGGTATTTTCAGCTATATCAAATTTGATTGATCCTTCCGGGTTAAGTACGCAATGCAGCTGTTAGCGCAGCTGTGGTTGTGTTGATTGGCCGTTAACCGACGGAGTTGACCGGGGAGAGGGATATGTATCGGCATACTGTGGTCAGTGATTCCTGAGCGAATTAGCAGGGCTGAGTTTTAATTCTACAGTCGTTGTGAGGGCTTATTCATGCGTGAGCAGATTGAGGAAGTATTGCAGTACTGGTTTGGTGATCTTGAGGGGGGCTTTGCCAGCCAGGACCGCAATCGACTCTGGTGGGCGGGCGGTGCTGAAAGTGATCGGGCAGTGGCATCTCTGTTTGGGCGCCAGGTTCGGGAGGCGCTTAATGGTCAGCTGGACCACTGGGCAGCGCACCCCCGCGGGAGATTGGCGCTGATTATCCTGCTGGATCAATTTACCCGGATGGTTTTTCGTGGTGAAGCAGAGGCGTTTTCCGGGGACAGCAAAGCGCTGGCGTTGTGTGAAGCAGGGCTTTCTTTGCAGCACGATCGGGTGCTTGAGCTGGTGGAACGAACGTTTTTCTATATGCCGCTTGAGCATGCAGAGTCACTGGCGGCTCAGGATCGCAGTATTGAATGCTTTACCGCATTGCTGGCGGAGGTCGCAGTTGAACACCGGCAGCGGTTGCAGGGGTCACTGGATTTTGCTCATCAGCACCGTGATCTGATCGTCCGGTTTGGCCGTTTCCCTCACCGTAACCGTGCCTTGCAGCGTTCATCGACGCCGGAAGAGCTGGCGTTACTTAACAGTGCGCATACTCCGACCTGGGGGCAGTAATAGCACTCATAGCTTCAGCTTTATCTGCTGCTCACGACGGTTTTTCTGTTGTCTGTGCTGCTGTTCGATAGCAGGGCTGGTGATTCGCACCTGGGCGCCGCCGATAATCGCGCAGGCGCTCATCATTTCGCCATCAGTCTGCCGCCAGTAGTGACAGTTTCCCGGATTGGATATGAGTCTGTTATTGGCGTTCGCCTGTGCTCTCCCGCGAATAAGGCAGTGCTTGCTCACATCGGAGCTGAGTGCTTTGCAGGCATCCGCGGCTGATAGCTGTGTACTGTTTCTGGCGTGGGTCAATTGTTGACTGAGTTGAAAAACCTGACGCTGCTGGTGTTTGAGCAGTACGCGTACTGCCGGCTGCTGCTGCGCCTGTCGGGTTGTTTGTTGCAGGCGGGCATTGGCCCATTTATGCGCCCGTTGCAGCGTGCTGACATAGGCTGATTGTGCCTGGTCCCAGTCCATGGGAGGGCCAGATTGCTCGCTGAGCTGCTGGATTAGTTTACGGTGCACAAAAGCACTGGGTAGTGTGGTGGAAAACCAGTTTACTCGCAGTTCGCTGATTCGGTCAGGCGCTGTTTTGTTGGCTATCAGTCGGTAGCTGGTACGCAGCTGGTTGCCGCTCAGTTGTCTCTGGTGTTGCCAGCGGCGCTCAAGCCCGGGGGCCGGGAGCGCTTTGATGCCGGGTAATGCCTGCTGCAATATTGCACGGGCCTGTGTTAATGGCATCCCCAGGCGTATTTGTTGAATACTGTAGCCGTTACGCTTCGATGAAATATCCAGCACCTGATACGGCAGCGCCTCGGGAAATGCAGGGGCATCTGATGCCTGTAGCAGGATGACCGGTTCCCACGGTGTCTGTGTGATCAGGCGTGCCTGGCCACTGGCTGGAATCATAAGCAAAGCCAGTAAAGCGATCGTCCAGTGTTGTCTCATGGGGTACCTCTGGCTACGGTATACGTAAACGATGGGGCAGTGTTGAAGAGTAAGACTCTCTGACCGGCTGAGAGTGCGGTAGTACATTGAATTTCATCTGCAAGCCATCGGGCTGAAGGCCGCAATCAGTAAACGTGCGTTGTGGGCCAGATCACGGCATTATTGACTGTCCGTAAACAATGGCTGGTGTCAGCCGTTATGATCCGTCAATTCCGAGTTACTTCAGGAGCACTATGAATCTGTCTTCACGGATAGAGTTGCAGCGTGGATATGCGCAAACAGGCCTGCAGCGTCGGTTGCTGGTGTTGAGTGGTGAGCGTGACTGGTGTTTGCAACAGGTTGCCCAGCTTGGCTTGGATGAGCACACGGTCTGGTTAGGCAAGCAGGGGCCTGAGGTTGTTGAACAACTGGATGCACGTCAGGCCCAGCGTTTATTAGGCCGCACCATCTCGCAGCTGGTGATCGATAGCTGGGATGGGTTTAATCCAAATGCGCTGGGACAGGCCAGTGGTGCATTGGCCGGTGGCAGTCTCCTTATTGTGCTGTGTCCTCCTCTGTCGCAATGGCCGCAGTATGATGATCCTGAGCACCGGACCATGGCGGTTGAGCCCTACCGTACTAATCAGGTAGGGCGTCGCTTTATCCAGCGCCTGGTACGGCTGATTGAGCTGGACCCTTTTGCGCTGGTGGTACGTGAGGACGGTGAGGCAAGCCAGCCCCGGGCGGCTGAGCTTTACGAGCGACCAGTCAATACCGCAGCGCTGGACCATGTGGTTTCTACCATGGACCAGCAACGAGCGGTGCAGGCAATACTGCATATGGCCCGTAATCGGCGTCAGCCACTGGTGATTACCGCTGACCGGGGGCGCGGAAAATCAGCCGCGCTGGGGATGGCTGCGGCTCAGTTGTTGCGACAGGGAGGACGTGTGCTGGTAACAGCACCGCAGTATCCGGCCACCCATGAGGTGTTTCAGTTTGCCCGCAAACTGTTGCCTGATGCACAGACGCGTGCCGGGCAGCTAAGTTGGGGTAAGGGTACTTTATGTTATCTGGAACCCGAGCAGTTGCTGAAAGCAGATGCCGAAGGCTGTGTGCTGTTTGTCGATGAGGCCGCGGCCATTCCTGCGCCGATGCTGGCGGCCATGCTGGAACGCTTTAATCGTATCGTTTTTGCGACCACTGTGCATGGCTATGAAGGTACTGGGCGCGGGTTCTCCGTGCGCTTTCGCCACCACCTGGATCAGCGAACGCCGCGTTGGCGCAGTATTAATCTCAGTCAACCGATTCGCTGGGCTGCCAACGATCCGCTGGAAGCGCTGGTGTTCAAAGCGTTGCTGCTCGATGCAGAAGCGGCATCTGATGTGGACCTGCTGCAGCTGGACTGTGCGGATGTGAGCTGCGAAGTGTTGGACCGTGATCAATTAGCGGTGGATGAGGCATTGCTTCGACAGCTGTTTGGATTGCTGGTGCTGGCCCACTATCGCACCACGCCGGGTGATCTGAGGCTGTTGCTGGACAGTCCTAATCTGCGGGTCTGGTGTATGCGTAAAGCGGGGCAGGTGCTGGCTTGTGCGCTGGTCGCAGACGAAGGGCCGCTGGAGCCCGCGCTGGCTGAAGCGGTCTGGGCAGGTTCGCGTCGGCCACAGGGCCATCTGTTACCTCAAACGCTTATTGCCCAGGTCGGTTTTGTGGCTGCCGCCGGGTTGCTTTGCGCGCGGGTTATGCGCATAGCGGTACACCCGGTGCTACGGCGCCAGGGATTGGGTGAGGCGTTGCTACAGGCGATTGCAGATGATGCTCAGTTGCGGGGGCTTGATTATGTCGGGTCCAGTTTTGCTGCTACTGCTGATCTGATGCCATTCTGGCAGCAATGTGGTTACCAGCCGGTGCGTGTAGGGTTGACCCGTGATGCGGTGAGTGGTGCTCATGCGGTGCTGGTGATACATCCACTGTCCCAGTCGGGTATTCGATTATTCAGGGAGCTGCGCCAGCGTTACAGTGAGCTGATCCCCCATCTGATTTACAGCGAGCTGGCAGCGGTTGAGCGTGAGCTGATGCCTCGGCTGCTCTGGGATATTGAACTGGCGGTCCCGCTGAACGCCCAGGACCTCAGTGATCTGCGCGGCTTCGCCAGGCATAACCGTGCACTGGATAATACCCGCTATGCCCTGCGTAAACTGGCACTACAGTTGTTCAGTAGTGGTTGTGTGCCAGAAGATGATCGTTATCAGGCATTGCTGATTGAGCAGCTGTTAGCGCCCGGCATTGCCTCTGTGCAGCAGGCTGGCCGTAAATGGCTACATCAGCAGTTGCGGGAGCTGGTGACGGAGTGTCTGTTTTTGCTGGAGGGGGGGGGAGGTTAACCCTGCTGGTAAAGCATGAGGTGACAGGTACGGCGACTATAGTCGTAGTTCAGGTTATTCTGGCTAACTTGTTGATTAAGAGTAAGACTTGGCTCTTCGCAGCGTGCATAATACGGCTAGATCATTGACAGATAAGGGACTGGTTTGTATGGATCTTTTGCCAAATATGCGCCTGCGCAAAAAGCTGTACCTTGGCTTCGGCACGATTTCGTTGCTGATTCTTGTTTCAAGCACTGCAGGTTATCAGGGCATCAGTACCCTTACACATTCGTTGACGGATATCAGCGATAAGGAAGCCCCGATACTGGATGCCGCCAATGAGATGGTCGTTTCATTGCAACGTAGTGAATCGAGTCTTTTTTCGTATGCGTTTGAGTCTACGTCGTTACAGACCGTCTCCTCGCCGCAGCGGTTGAAATTGCTGGAAGACCGCTACCAGCAAGGTCTTGATGACTTTGATCGCTATGCCGGGCTGATTCTTAATGGCGGTAATCTGGCGGATGGGCGGCAGGTGCAGGCGTCTGATAACCCCCATTTACGCGGTCTGGTTGAACAGGCTGGCCGGTTACGCCAGGCAGAACTTGAACCCGCAGCGCGTTCACTTATTTTACTCAGTCAGGCCGAAATTAAGGCGCAGCAAGCACGTGATAAGGCTATGTCTGCACTGGAAAAAGACAATGCTGTACTCGAGGCGCGCTTAAGTGCGCTCCAGCAGGAGCTGACGCTTCGTGTCGATCGGGTATCTCAGAATGCTCGTTCGCTGGCAGCCTTGCGCTATGTACAGCAAAACCTGGAGCCTTTCATTCGGCTGGCCATGGCCAGCAAAATGAATTTATTGCATGCTCGAACGGCCGCTGAAGAATCTGTGCAGGTGGTGCAAGAAGCTGAGCTGCAGCGGTTAATTGAAACCTATGAAACATATATCCAGCGTTTTGATCAGCAGATGCTCATCTGGCAGAAAGGTGGGGATTTCGAAGGTAAGAAATTACCGCCCATTGCTCAGGTTGCCCCGGATATGGCAGCTCAGATAATGCCAATGTTTGAGCTGGGGGCCCACTTTGCCAAGAGCGTGGCGTCTCTGTTAAAGAACCAGCGCCTGCTGATTAAAGAGATTGCCGATGTGGCTGAGCAGGAACACCGGCTGGAGACGATTCAGCAGCAGGCAAATGAACTGATTAGTCAGGTCAAGGCGGATGCCGTTGCAGAGATGCTGGGAGCCCGTGATGCAGGGCGTAGCTCAGGTGAATCAGCACTCATCTGGCTGATCTCGATTGCAATTGCTGCCAATGTTATTGGTGTGTTGCTGGGAACGTTAGTGTCCGAATCAATTACCGTACCGATCCGGCGACTGATCACCATGTTGAAGGATATTGCTGAAGGTGAGGGTGACCTGACCCGGCGACTGGATGATACCCGCAAAGATGAACTGGGTGAGGTAGGCCACTGGTTTAATCAGTTTATCGGTAAAGTCTCTGACATTGTCCAGCAGGTGAATCAGGCGACAGTACAGGTTGCAACCCAGGCCGAGCAGTTGTCGGCGATTACCGGTCACACTTCGCAAGGCATGGATCGTCAACACCGTCAGACTGACCAGCTCTCCTCGGCAATGGCTGAAATGGCAGCGACGATTCAGGAGATTGCTCATCACGCTGAGCAGGCTGCGTCGGCATCCAGTTCGGCAGATGAAAATGCGTCCCAGGGTAACCAGAATGTGCAGAATGCAGTGCAGTCGGTCAACCAGCTGGCGACGCAGATCTCTGATACCTCGGGCCAGCTACAGCAGCTTGATCGCCATACCCAGGAGATTGGTAACATCCTCAATGTCATCAAGGATATCGCTGATCAGACCAATCTGCTGGCACTGAACGCAGCTATTGAAGCCGCCCGTGCCGGTGAAAGTGGCCGTGGTTTTGCCGTGGTTGCTGATGAAGTCCGTGTACTGGCCAAGCGTACAGATGATTCCACTACAGAGATCCATACGCAGATTGAGCGTCTGCAACAGGTGGCCCATGATGCGGTTGTGTCAATGGAAGAGGGTTTACGTCGGGCTGGTGCCAGTGCGGATATGGCAACCCTGGCCGGGGATGAGTTGAACGGTGTGATTCGCGAGTTTGATGAGATCAATTCGATGAACATGCAGATTGCAACAGCCTCTGAGCAACAGATTTGTGTCTCAGAAGAGATCAACCATAACCTCCATGCTATCAACGATATTACTGCGCAGACAACGGCCTCGGCCAGTGAAACCGCTGATAGTAGCGCCGAGCTGTCGCGGCTGGCCGTAACGCTGAAAGAACTGGTGGGTCGCGTCCGCACTGCCTGATAAGCCAAATGTCTGACCAGATCCGCTGCCGGGTGGCAGCGGGCCTGGTGCCTTCCTTCCTCTCTCCTTCAGCTGGCTTGTTATCGACAGCGCCTCCTTGGATTGAATTTTCGCTGACATCTTCTACCTTGATACAAGTCAGCTGCGTCCTGGATGGCGGCTGATATGGCGTATTGCCAAAGAGCGTGAGTCTCTGAAGTATAACGTCAGTAAAGGCAATAGAATCAGGAGGTGCAGGCATATGTTGCGAGAGCAGCTGCTGGAAAAGAAGAGTGTGCTGGTTGTTGAGGACAATGACACGATGTCGGGTGTGCTGGTGATGATGGTGCGGTCGCTAGGGGCTAAAGTGGTGGATGCTGCGACGACCTTTGATCATGCGCTCAGCTTCTGTGAACTGAATCGATATGATGTGATTCTGATGGATGTGCATCTGGACCACGGTAAAGATGGTATTGCGCTCGCGAAAGCTGTTAAAGGGCGTGGTTGGGACCATGATGCTTTGCTTATTTTTGTCACCGGTAGTATTTCACGGAGCATCGTTGATTCTGCGCTTCAGGTTAACCCTGATGGCTATGTCGCCAAGCCATTATCCTGTGCCTCTCTGGCTAATTCGATCTGGAAGGCGATGCTGCAGCGCCAGCGGCGCAAGCTTGAAGAGGCAGGCGTTGTAACTGAGACGAATGCCGAGTCATCAGCCTCAGATTGATGGCACCTTCGTACCGTTTTTCTTTGTTTGTCATGTGGCAGGTAAATATGGCCTGTTAGAATGGTTGTGCAGGTGCACAAGGGTGTCGCTCCTGCGATTAGACAGGCAGAGGTGATTACTATGGTTAGTCAAAAATTCAGGGATTTGGGTGTGATGACCGTACTGTTGCGACGTGTGTATTCACAGCGACTACCACGCGTTTTAATATTAAAGGACAAGGTTGAGAGGGGTGAGCGGCTGGATCATTACGACATCAGCTATCTTGACCATATCCTGGCGGACGCCAGGGCGATCCAGCCAACGATAGAGCGTCATCCCGAATACCAGCCATTGGCGGCGCAACTAATCGGGCTGTATAAGCTGGTGATTGATAGGGCGGTCGAGAACGAGCGCCATCATTGATCATTTGCTCTGCGAACATTTCTGATGGCTGGCGGTGCCTGTTTCCGCCGCTAGCCTGGTAGCCGTATCTTCTGAGCAGATATATACGGCTTTGCTATCTCAGTTTGACCAGCGGCCCTCAACAATCCCATACAGACGTGCGTTAACGGGGACATGGCTGGGGTGCGCCAGGCTGATGAAATGCATTTCTGTCAATGCGATGTTTTGACGCTGTAGATAATTAAGCAATCCAAACAGGCTGTCTGAAAGAAAGCATAGCTGAGAATCAGGTGATTGCTGACGACTATTAGCGTGTGCAGCGTAGCTATAAGGGTGTTTGCATCCACGTTGACACTCACCGCAATGGCGCTGATGAGTAATTCCAATGACTT
>JAIBDV010000322.1 GCA_024686055.1 Neptuniibacter sp. | reverse complement strand
CCGCCAGGCCCTGCCCGCGCTGGCCCGACTGCAGCAAAAAACCGGCCGCCATGAGCTGACCATGAACATCAACCTGTCCCCCCGCCAGCTGCACGATGACCAGTTACTGGAACAGCTGCCGCGACTGCTACAACAACACAACCTTGATCCGGCCCAGATCAACTTCGAGCTGACCGAAAGCGCGCTGAATATCGACGAAAGCGCCATCATCCAGCGCCTGGAGCAACTGCGCCGACTGGGTTTCGGCATCTATATAGACGACTTCGGCACCGGCTACAGCTCTCTCAAACGACTGATCAACTTCCCCGCCACCGGCATCAAAATTGACCGCTCGTTTGTGGATCGGCTGGATCAGGATCAGAACAAGCAGGTGATGATCGAAATGATCATGTCCATGGCCCAGTTACTGGAACTCAACGTTGTCGCCGAAGGTATTGAAACCCCGATCGAACACCAGATCCTGCTGCAACAGGGCTGCCATCGCGCTCAGGGCTACCTGTTTTACCGCCCTATGCCAGAAACCGCCCTGCTTGAACAACTGTGCCAAGCCGATCACCGCGACCCGCTGGCGGGGCTGTCACTGTTACCTGCATGATGCCGAGTAAACGCTATAACCCCGTCCATCCTGAGCGTAAAGCAGGAACAACAGTATTCGTGACGCTCAACGAATACGCGATTGATACCCATCAAAGCCTTCAGTCTTTACTCAATTAAAGGGGAGCTACGTTAATCAGGCTATGCTATAAAACCGCCTGCATATTTCGCATAGACAGCAACCAGACCGAGCCCCCGCCATGAAGCTTCTCCGCCACACCGTCACAGCACTGCTCACCGTTATGCTAAGTACTCTGGCCGCTGCGGAGGGAGAGGAAGATTATGATGCGGCCCATGAAATGGAAGGCCGGGTGATTATCCGTCAGCTGCAGGAACTGATTACCGAAAACGCCGGTTACAGCCGGGAAGAGCTGAAGAAACGGGTACCTGCATTCCAGGAATTTTACGCCACCCAGATGGTGCCACGGCTGAAAGAGCTGGCCATACACATCAGCCCGGGGGCGATGCACTGGGTGGATATCGACTGGGACAATGAACCCGAATTTATCTTCTGGACGGAAGGGCTGGCCTCCAGCGATGTGGGGCTGAAAGAACACCTGTATGTCGTCAAAATCGACACCAACGGTGAAGGCTATGTGATGCGTTCTCACCCGCTGGACCCACAGCCATCACGGGATTACGGCCACTACCAATACAGCCGGTTCTGGGCGCTGCCCAACAAAGGCCGCGACACCAACCCGGAAATACGCGCTCTGCTGACCTACGGCAGTTTTGGTGAAAGCAACGTGGCCTACACCAACCTCGAGATACGCTGGGATCCGAAACAGGACAAAGTGCTGATCAACGACTTCCGCAGTTATTTTCCGGTCGCCGTTGAAGGTCGCCAGGCCGATATTAACTAAGCAGGCCTGCCAGCAACAGCTCAGTCTGCACCTGACGACGCTAACACCGCCCCCGGTGGACTCAGGCAGCCCGCTTGACGCAAGCCAACAATTTGTTCGCGCAGCCAGACACAAGCTGGGTCCTGGTGATAGCGCTGGTGCCAGTACAGATAAAACACCACCTGACGCTGCTGCATGCCCGCCGGTAACGGCCGGATAACCAGATCCCGATGGCGGGCAATGTAATGGGCCAGCCGCTCCGGCAGTGAAAACAACAGATCAGTCCCTTCACAAAAATCCGCCACCGACATAAAACTGGCCAGTCGCACCTGCACTTTACGTGATAGCCCGAAACGCGCCAGCAGCGCATCCATCACCCCAGGCCCCAGCCCGGTAATCGACACCAGGCCATGCTGAGCCGCGGCATAGCTTTCCAGCGTCAGCGGCTGCCGGGCCAGTGGGTTGTTGGCATCCATCAGGCACACCACATCCATGCGATCAAGTTCCATCCGGTGGATCTGATCAGCGCCCACCACCGGCTCCTGCGCCGTCAGGCAGAAATGCACCTCACCGTTATCCAGCGATGCAAAGTGCTCCGCCTGCTGGGCCACCACCTCAAAACGCATATTGGGGGCCTGTGCACGGGCCTGCTTCACCAGCTGTGGCACATAGAGCGCCACATCCAGATCCAGCCCGGTCAGTTTAATCAGCGTATCTGCCAGCTCAGGTGCAAACTGCGGCGTTTCAATCAGCTGCTCCAGGCCACTTAGCAAGCCGGATAACTGTGGCTTCAACAGCTGCGCCCGCGCACTGAGATCATAGCCCTGGGCAGTGCGCACCAGCAGCGGGTCAGCAAAAGTTTCCCGCAAACGTTGCAACGCTCGGCTGACCGCTGGCTGGCTCATATTTAGCACCAGCGCCGCACGGGAGACATGACGCTGTTCCAGCAGTACCGACAGTACCACCAGCAGATTGAGATCAATTGACCTTAAATTCACTTCACGCATAGTACAAATAGAAATAATGCATTGGGCGCATCGACAACAGCAGATTACTATTCCAGATCTCGGCACAGTCTGGACCGGTTCCATGCTGTAAGCTGTCAGTGAACACGAGCAGCTGACAGATCGAATACGAATTAAAATTACCAGCATCACGGAACTCTTCCGATCCAGCGGGTCTGAGCCGCGTTATGCCACCTTTGTTAGCAGGTACCCGAATGGCGTTAACCACCCGTATTACCAATGACCAGCACAGTTATGGCTGGGGGCCGATCACCATCCACTGGCTGGTTGCGCTGGCCATTATTACCCTGTTCGGGCTAGGACTTTATATCGATTCATTGAGTTATTACGACCCGGAATACCGCACCGTACCACACTGGCACAAAAGTATCGGCCTGTTGCTGGCGGGCCTGTTTATGCTCCGGCTGGGCTGGCGACTGTTTAACCGCCCCCCTGCGCCCCTGCCGCAGCCTGCGCTGTTAACTACCGCCACCCATGCGGTGCACGGCCTGCTATATCTGCTGCTGATCATCGCACTGGTATCCGGCTATCTGATTTCCACCGCCGATGGCCGCGCCATCGCCGTGTTTAACTGGTTTGAGGTGCCTGCCATGCCAGCGCTGGCTGACAATCAGGAAGATATCGCCGGTGAAGTCCATGAAATTGCAACGTACGCACTGATTGCTATGGCCGCCCTGCATGCACTGGCGGCCCTGAAGCACCACTTTATTAACCGCGACGACACCCTTAAACGGATGTTGGGATACAAAAAGGTAGAACGATGAAAAAACTGATTTCCGCTATCGCGCTGGCTTCGGCTGCCCTGTCTGCACCAGCAATGGCCGCTGACTACGTAATCGACACCAAAGGCGCCCATGCTTTTGTCCAGTTCAAAATCGCCCACCTGGGCACCAGCTGGCTGCTGGGCCGCTTCAACACCTTCAGCGGCGACTTCAGCTACGACAGTGAGAATCCGAACGCCTCCAAAATCAACCTGACCGTTGATAGCAGCTCTATCGACTCCAACCATGCCGAGCGTGACAAGCACCTGCGCAGCGATGAGTTCCTCAACGTCGCCAAATACCCGAACGTCAGCTTCAACAGCACCGGCTACACCGATAACGGTAATGGCAAAGCGACCCTCAAAGGGGATCTGACCCTGCACGGTGTGACCAAAAACATCGAGATCGCCGTCAGTAAAGTTGGCGAAGGTGCTGACCCATGGGGTGGTTACCGTGCCGGTTTCGAAGGCACCACCAAGCTGCGCCTCAAAGACTACAACATCAACTACAACCTGGGTCCAGCGTCTGAAGAAGTGCGCATGGAACTGTACGTAGAAGGTATCCGCAAGTAAGCGAACACGCTTCCTTGTCTGGCGGTGCTCTGGCACCGCCTTTTTTTTCCCGCTCAATTGCAGCCAGCACCACAACCCCGTACCCTCAGCGCTTTATTTTCAGGGGGTTAGCATATGCGTGTTCTGATGACCGGCGCACAGGGTTATATCGGCCAGCAGCTCTGCCAGAGCGCACCGGCCGAGGTACAGATAACCACCGTCTCTCTGCGCCAGCACAGCATTGCCAGCCTGCCTCTGCATACCACTGATGTCATCGTGCACCTTTCCGCACTGGTCCATCAACCTGCGGCAAGTGCCAGCGATTACCAACGCATCAACCATGACCAGACCCTTGCACTGGCCACTGCGGCCAAAGCCGCCGGGGTGAAACGGTTTGTCTTCTTCAGCACCATGGCGGTGTACGGTGGCCACGGCAGCCTGGGTG
>JAIBDV010000102.1 GCA_024686055.1 Neptuniibacter sp. | reverse complement strand
GAAGACTATTTGCTCTGGTTTCAGAATAAGGGGTTTCCAGAAGGAACGCTGGGGCAGTTGCTGGCATTGATGCTTGAAATTCAGATTAATGGGCTCGAGGCGCTGCTGGTGCCATTGCGTCAGTCGCGAAGCATGCCGGTCAGCTGACCGTGAGCAAGAAGGAGAATGATCAATGACCCCTGCAATTAATGCGGTGAAAAAAGCCCGCGTCCCGTATCAAATGCATGAATACAGCCATGATCCAGCGGCGGCTTCCTATGGTGAGGAAGCCGCCGAAGCGCTGGGCCAGCCTTTAGCGCAGGTGTTTAAGACTCTGCTAGTTGAAATCAATGGCGATAACCGCAAGCTGGCGGTTGCCGTCGTGCCAGTGGCGGGTCAGCTTGACCTCAAAGCGATGGCGGCAGCGCTGAAGGCTAAAAAGGTTGCCATGGCGAACCCGGTAGATGCTGAACGTGCGACAGGCTATGTCGTCGGCGGGATCAGCCCGCTGGGGCAGAAAAAGCGGCTGCCAACGGTGCTGGATGCCAGTGCGGCGCAGTTTGCGACGATCTTTATGAGTGCCGGTAAGCGTGGTCTGGAGATCGAGCTGGCGGCGGCGGATCTGTGCCAGGTTACTGGTGCGGTGATGGCGTCGATTGGCCGGTTGTGATCAGGATATTTTGCTCAGGCCTGAAACGAAAAAGCCCTGCGCAAGGCAGGGCTCTAAGCTGTGGTAATCAGGATCTGATTACAGGCTGTCAGCTTCTTCAGTCAGGTATGCAGCAACGCCTTTTGGCGATGCGTCCATACCTTTGTCGCCTTTGTTCCAGCCAGCAGGGCAAACTTCGCCGTGCTCTTCGTGGAACTGCAGAGCGTCAACCAGACGGATCAGCTCGTCCATGTTACGGCCCAGTGGCAGGTCGTTAACAATCTGGGAGCGAACGTTGCCGTTCTTGTCGATCAGGAATGCGCCACGGAAAGCAACGCCGCCTTCAGACTCAACGTCGTAGGCTTTGCAGATTTCGTGCGTCATGTCAGCTGCCAGGGTGTATTTAACCTGGCCGATGCCGCCCTGTTCAACTGGCGTGTTGCGCCATGCGTTATGGGTGAAGTGAGAGTCGATGGAAACACCGATTACTTCAACGCCACGTTCGTTGAACGCGTCCATACGGTGATCCAGAGCGATCAGCTCAGACGGGCAAACGAAAGTGAAGTCCAGTGGGTAGAAGAATACCAGACCGTATTTACCATTGATGGCTTCTTTCAGGTTGAAGTTATCAACGATAGAACCGTCGCCCTTAACAGCAGGAACGGTGAAGTCAGGAGCTTGCTTACCTACGAGTACGCCCATGATTATGAAATCTCCATGTGTTGGTGTGAATCGCTTAGTGGATACAACACAGGAAGGTGGCACCTTCCTGCCAGAAATCAGTGTAGATTATGCGGACGCTTCGTCGTCCGGGCTGATTGCGTGCTGTTTAACCAGCTCTGCCAGCTCACCGGTGGTGGCCATTTCGCAGATGATGTCGCAACCACCTACCAGCTCGCCATTCACCCACAGCTGTGGGAATGTTGGCCAGTCAGCGTACTTAGGCAGTTCAGCACGAATCTCTGGGTTTTCCAGAATGTTAACAAAGGCGAAGCGCTCGCCGCAGTTCATCAGTGCTTCAACGGTGCGGGAGGAAAAACCACACTGTGGGAAGCGAGGCGTGCCTTTCATGTAGAGCAGGACCGGGTTTTTCTCAATCTGCTCTTTAATCGTTTCGATTACGCTCATTACCGTACCTTAGCTTTCTGTATTAGCCTGTCTGGTGCCTGTGTACTACCAGTGTAGTCCGGCACCCGCTGCGGCGTGAAACATACCACATATCCGAACATTTTACTGGGTTAATGTATAGTAGGATTTCTTAATCGTCGCTATAGGCGCAGGCTATCGTATTGATTCGGTTAGGTAATCCCAGTTACTGCAGTGGGCTGGCTGCTTTTCTGGTTGTCTTTTTCCTGCGGGTCTGTTTGTATTTTTACAAATGGTAAAAAATTTAAAATTCGCGACTAAAGTTTTAGCTAATGCGTCTTTGCAGAGTTGCCAAAGCCCAGCCAACTCCATAGACTCGATTGTTTTTTCCGGCAGCGATCTCGCTGCTTTTTGCGTTATGGGGATATGGACATGGCCGTAGAGCCGATCATGAATACCTATAACCGTCTGTCAGTCGCATTCGATCATGGCGAAGGTGCCTGGTTATATGACACAGACGGCAATCGTTACCTGGATGCACTGACAGGCATTGCTGTCTGCGGCCTCGGCCATGCGCATCCGGCGGTTACCCACGCAATTCAGCAGCAGGCGGCGCGCCTGACGCACACGTCCAATCTGTACACCATCCCGCTGCAGCAGCAACTGGCTGAACGGCTGACGGCAGTGTCCGGTATGGATTCGGTGTTTTTTGCCAACTCCGGTGCTGAGTCGAATGAGGCGGCGATCAAACTGGCGCGTCGTTACGGCCATACCCGAGGCATTGATAGCCCGACCATCATTGTGATGGATAACTCCTTCCATGGCCGGACCATGGCAACACTGAGTGCGACGGGTAACCGTGCTGTACAGGCAGGCTTTGAGCCGCTGGTCAGTGGCTTTGTGCGAGCGCCGTTTGATGATGTTGCAGCGGTGCGCCAGATTGCGGCGAACAACAGCAATGTGGTGGCGATTCTGGTTGAACCGATTCAGGGTGAGGGCGGTGTGCATATTCCTGCCCCGGATTACCTGAATCAGTTGCGTGAGATCTGTGATGCCAATGAATGGCTGCTGATGCTGGACGAAGTGCAGACCGGTAATGGCCGCACGGGCGAATATTTCTGTTATCAGCACAACAATATCCTGCCGGATGTAGTAACCACAGCCAAAGGGCTGGGTAACGGTATGCCGATTGGTGCCTGCCTTGCTCGCGGTATTGCTGCTGAAATTCTGATCCCTGGCACCCATGGTTCAACCTATGGTGGTAACCCAATCTGTTGTGCAGCAGCGCTGGCGGTGGTGGATACGATTGAAAAAGAAGGACTGTGCCAGCGGGCAGCGGAGCTGGGCGAGCGTATCGCTGAGGGTTTCCGTCAGCAGCTGGTCGGTGCCGCCTATATTAAAGAAGTACGTAATAAAGGTCTGATGATCGCCATTGAGCTGGCTGAAACCGGTGCTGAACTGGCGGTGCTGGCCAAGGTGAAAGGCGTTCTGCTGAATGTGACCGGTGGCGGAAAAGTGATTCGTCTGTTGCCACCATTGATTCTGACCGATGCTGACGCTGATCTGCTGGTAAACACTGTTGCCAGCCTAATTAAAATCTACGCCGCGGACGAAGGCGTTGATAACACCTGAGTACGCTGGATTCTGGTTATGACTACAAGACACTTTCTGACACTGCTTGACCTGTCGCCACAAGAACTCAAAACACTGGTACAACGGGCGATTGAACTGAAACGAATGCAACGGGCGGGTGAAATTTACGAGCCGTTCAAAAACCGCGTGATGTCGATGATTTTTGAAAAATCATCCACTCGTACCCGCGTATCATTTGAAGCGGGTATGGCGCAGTTTGGTGGCCACGCGATGTTCCTGTCGCCGCGCGATACCCAGCTGGGTCGTGGTGAGCCGGTTGCCGACTCTGCGCGGGTAATCTCCAGCATGGTCGATATCGTGATGATCCGTACCTTCAGCCACGAGCTGGTGCAAGAGTTTGCGGCAAACTCCTCGGTGCCGGTGATCAATGCACTGACCGACGATTACCATCCTTGTCAGTTGCTGGCCGATATGCAGGCCTTTGCTGAGCACCGTGGTGATATCACCGGTTGTACGGTTACCTGGATCGGTGATGGTAACAATATGTGCAACTCTTACATCAATGCTGCCCGTCAGTTTGGCTTTAAACTGAACATCGCCTGTCCGGAGGGTTTTGAGCCCGATGCCGCGCTGGTGGAAGCCAATGCTGACCGGGTAACGGTGATGCGTGATCCTGTTGCCGCAGTGAAAAACTCATCGCTGGTGGTCACCGATGTCTGGGCTTCTATGGGCCAGGAAGAAGAGCAGAAGCAGCGCGAAGCGGCCTTTGCCAGTTATCAGGTAAATGAAGCGCTGCTGGATAAGGCGGCGGATGATGTCATCTTTATGCACTGCCTGCCTGCACACCGTGGTGAAGAGATCAGCGAAACGCTGCTGGATGATCCACGAAGCGTTGCCTTTGATGAAGCTGAAAACCGCCTGCACGCTCAGAAAGCACTGATCGAATTCCTGCTGACGCAATAAATCAGCAAATCCCTGTTACCAGGTTGTGACATAAAACAGTGTCGCAGCCTGGTCCCTTGTGTCTATACTCTTCCCATCTGTCTGTAACTTTTGTCTGACACATCGGGGAATTCTTAATGGTCGAGCTGCGACACCTCAAAACGCTCTCTGCGCTGCGTGATGCAGGCAGTCTGGTTGAGGCCGCCGAGCGGGTTCATCTGACTCAATCTGCATTGTCCCATCAGATCAAGGATCTGGAAGACCGACTTAACTGCTCGCTTTTTATCCGTAAAACCAAACCGATCTCGTTTACCAGTGCCGGACAGCGGTTACTGGCGCTGGCGGATGATGTGCTGCCGATGATCCGCAATGCTGAGCGCGATATTGCCAGGCTGGCTGGTGGTGAAGCGGGGCGGTTGAATATCTGTATTGAATGCCATAGCTGTTTTGACTGGCTGATGCCGACCATTGATCATTTCCGCCAGAACTGGCCGGAGATTGAGATGGATCTGTCCACCGGGTTCAGTTTTTTGCCGTTACCGGCGCTGGCGCGGGGCGATCTTGATCTGGTGATTACCTCAGACCCGGAACCACGCAATGGCATCACCTATATTCCATTGTTCAGTTATGAGTCCATGCTGGCGCTGAGCAAGCAGCATCGACTGGTGGCACGCAAGTTTATCCAGCCTGAAGATCTGGCCACTGAAACGCTGATTACTTACCCGATTGATCATAGCCGGCTGGATGTGTTTACCCGTTTTCTGGACCCGGCCGACGTCGAACCCGATACCCGTACGGCTGAGCTGACGGTCATGATGGTGCAGCTGATTGCCAGTGGTCGGGGAGTGTCGGCATTGCCGAACTGGGCGATGCATGAGTATATCGAACGCGACTACATCACGGCGCGCTCAATGGGTGAGAAGGGGCTCTGGTGCACCCTTTACGCAGCGATCCGTGAAGATCAGAAAAACTCGGAGTTTATGGTCGATTTTCTGAGCACGGCGAAAGATATTACAGCCTCCAGGCTGATGGGCATCCGCCCGGCCTGAGGGGTTTGATAATGACGGTAGAACGGCGAAGTCGGGTAAGGCTGACCTCGCCGTTGTGTCGCCCAGCAGGATGCTTTAGGTGTTCTGCTGATCTGCCTGCCACAGTTCAATTGCTTCCTGTGCCGCCCGGAATGCCTCCTGGGCTGCAGGGGCGCCGCAATAGACCACCGAGTGCAATAGTACTTCCTGAATCTCCTCGACCGAACAGCCATTGTTCAGTGCGCCACGGACATGTCCTTTTAACTCCGCAGGGGCTTTGAGGGCGGCGAGCATCCCCAGGGTCACCAGGCTGCGGGTGTTGCGTGGCAGAACGTCTTCGCGTTGCCATGTAGACCCCCAGGCATGTTCGTTGATCCATTCCTGCAGCGGTGCGGTCAGTTCGGTGGTGTTATCAATGGCGCGTTGCACGAATGCCTCGCCCATGACTTCGGTACGAACTCTGAGGCCGTTTTCTTTATCCTGTTGTGACATTGTCTGTCCCCTGACTTCAAAAGAGCCTTCAACTTACCCGGAACCTTATGATATGGCGAGGATTTCCGCGGTTGCGGGGGTTGTCTCTTAGGCTGTATGCCGTACACTTTCGGTTATACAACCCAGGTGGTGAAAACCACTCAACGGAATGATCATCTGTGTTGTGGCAGATGACATAACAGCCGTCTAAACGGCATCCAAAGACAATGATCGCACCGATAAGTGCGGCACGAACTCGCAGGAAACCCCATGCAAATCTGGACACCTGATAGCTGGAGAAGCAAACCTATCGTGCAGCAACCTGATTACCAGGATGCTGCTGCGTTAACCCGTGTAGAACAGCAACTGAGCGCACAGCCACCACTGGTTTTTGCTGGCGAAATTCGCTCACTGCAGCAGCAGCTGGCGGACGTAGCAGAAGGCCGCGCATTTTTGTTGCAGGGGGGCGATTGCGCCGAAAGCTTTAGCGAGTTCAGTGCTGACAAGATCCGCGACACCTTTAAAGTGATGTTGCAGATGGCGGTGGTGATGACCTTCGCCGGCTCCAGCCCGGTGGTGAAAGTGGGCCGTATGGCGGGCCAGTTTGCCAAGCCGCGTTCTACCGATATGGAAACCATCGATGGTGTTGAGCTGCCAAGCTACCGTGGTGATATCGTTAACGATATTGAATTCACTGGCGAATCGCGCGCTGCAGACCCTGAACGCCTGTTGCGTGCCTACCACCAGGCGTCTTCTACGCTGAACCTGATGCGGGCATTTGCCCAGGGCGGTATGGCGGATCTGAACCAGGTACACAAATGGAATCTGGGCTTTGTTGAGCAGAGCCCGCTGGGTGAAAAATACCAGCACCTGGCGGATCAGATTGATCAGACACTGGCGTTTATGGCGGCCTGTGGTATCAACGCAAGCACTACACCTCAGCTGCACCAGACTTCGGTTTACACTTCCCATGAGGCGCTGTTGCTGGGTTACGAACAGGCCCTGACGCGTCAGGATAGCCTGACCGGTGACTGGTATGACTGTTCAGCGCATATGCTGTGGATTGGTGACCGTACCCGTCAGCCAGATCATGCCCATGTTGAATTCCTGCGCGGGGTGAAAAACCCGATTGGCTGTAAGGTTGGTCCGACCACTAAAGTGGAAGATCTGATCCGTCTGCTGGATACCCTGAACCCGGACAACACTCCAGGCCGGATGACGCTGATCGCCCGCATGGGTGCGGACGGCATCACCGAGCACCTGCCAAAACTGGTGCAGGCGGTGAAAGCGGAAGGTCGCAGTGTGGTCTGGAGTTCAGACCCGATGCACGGCAACACCATCAAGGCCTCCAGTGGTTATAAAACCCGTAGCGTTGATTCCATTCTGCGTGAAGTCCGTGGCTTCTTCGATGTGCACCGTGCTGAAGGTACCCATGCCGGTGGTGTGCACTTCGAGATGACCGGTCAGAATGTGACCGAGTGTATCGGCGGCGCGTTCCAGATCACTGAAGAAGGGCTGGCAGATCGTTACCATACTCATTGTGACCCACGCCTCAACGGCGAACAGGCGCTGGAGCTGGCGTTTATGATCGCTGATACTCTGAAGGGCGCGCGGGACTAAGGTGATGGCAGGCGGTGACACCCATCAGCAGTTGAGTCAGTTACTGGCGCAACTGGTGGCAGAGCTGCAGCATCAGCAGCTGTGGCAGGCGGAGTCACCGTCTGCTCAGGCGCTGGCCAGCACCGAACCATTCTGTGTCGATACGCTGAATTTCAGTCAGTGGCTGCAATGGGTGATGATTCCGCGCTTCGAGCAGATGGTTGCTGCGGGTATGGCGTTGCCGCCGCGCTGCGAGATTCAGCCGATGGCAGAAGAAGGGTTAAAAGACCTCGGTGCTGCCGGGCGCAAGCTGATTGCGCTGGTGGGTGAGATTGATCGAACCTTGACGGTTGTGCGTCACTGAGTGCTAGCCTGTTTATTGCTTTGAAAACCCGGCCTTCTAGCAGAAGGCCGGGTTTTTGCTGTCTGGGCCAAAGGCCTGGTTGGGAGTCTAGAATTGAATCCGCGTACCCCTTCACTGAAAAATTTACAGACCTTCGCTGTCGTGGCGGGTCAGGGAAGCTTTAAAAAAGCCGCTGAGCAACTGCACCTGACACCGCAGGCGATCAGTCTGCAGATCAAAAACCTGGAGCAGCAACTGGGCTTTACGCTATTTGAGCGTCTGCCTGCGGGTATTGTGCTGAGTTCCGCCGGTGAGCAGTTGCTGGCCTGGGTTGAGCGAGGCATTGGCCTGATCGAGCGTGGCGTGCATGAGGTTGCCCAGCGCCAGCAACGCAAGCAGTTACGGCTCAGTGTCTCACCCTGGTTTGCGGTGCACTGTTTGCTGCCTCGGTTGCCCGAGTTTGAAGCGGCGCATCCTGAGCTGGATGTGGTGGTGAGTACGTCGGTCAGATTTCCCGATGTGCATCAGCAGCGGCTGGATGTAGCGATACAGTGGGGCTTTGGTCAATGGCCATTCAGCAGTAAGCAGTTGTTGCTGACGGATGATAAATTACTGGTCTGTGCGCCGTCATTGCTTACCGAACACGCCGCGCTGACGCAACCGGCAGACCTTGTTCGGCACCGGCTGCTCTGCACGGAGTTGTCGGTCGAGCTGTGGCGGCAGCTGCTCAATACCCTGGGAGTGGATGCGCTGGTGGAGCGTCAGGTGTTGCCGCTGGATAGCCATGCGGGGTTGGTGGAAGCCGCGTTAAAGGGACTGGGGGTGGCGTTAATTTCAGTGGATGAGGCGCGCCAGCTCTGTGCGCAGGGGCGTCTGGTTGCGCCACTGGGAGAGCAGTCGATCAGTCGCCTTAACCCTGCGTTGATGCCTGGGTATTGGCAGGTGCTGCGTGAGGG
>JAIBDV010000315.1 GCA_024686055.1 Neptuniibacter sp. | reverse complement strand
GCTGACCGTCACGTCGATGCCGATTGTGATGTGGTGGCTGCAGATTGATCTGCTGACGGCGCTGGCGATGGATGTGGTGTTGATGGGCTTTATCGTGCTGTATGCCTATGTCTACACCTGGGCTTACGACCGGGTGTTTCCAGTGGTGCAGCCTGCGGGTGATGATACCGATACCGGAAATTTTGCTGCGGCCTGAGTGGTTGCAGTAACCCCATCGAGTGGCTGCCCTGCCCGGTAGCGCTCGGTGGTATGTAAGTGAGCGTTAAGTAAGCCCTTCTGATAGTTCTTCTGTTTAAAGCCGGTCAGGCACTGCCCATTGCGGCCCTCTTCAGGCCCATATCGTTTGACCGGTTTCTTTTTTCTGCATCATCTTTTTATATCTCGAACTGGCTGTCGCAGACCGCTCTGTGGGCGTCATGCACGATTGTGTGGGCGCTTTTTGTGGGACAGCTGTCCTTAGCTGGAATGGGGCTGGGTGTGGTGGTAAAGAGCTTCCCGGTGGAGACACCGGTCCCACAGAAGAGCAGGTCCCACAGGGTTTGTGCCTGGTAGCTGGGTTTATTCTGGTGCCTGACGCGCGCGGAGCGCGCTGCTACAGGGTGAATCGCCAGCAAGCTCGCTCCTACGGGAGGGTGTAGGAGACAGCTTGCTGGCGATGGGGTATTTCAGGTGGGGTTTACGACGCCAGCTGTTGCACGGCGAGTTTGGCGGCGGGGCTCAGGTCGCTGCCATCCTGGGCGGCGTAGTCGATGATCTGTTTTTTCATCGAACGGGCCCAGAATTTCTGCAGGTGGCCAGCGGTGGTGGCCGCGGTCTGTTCGATGTCCTTGTGGAAGCTGTTGTTGGCCACAATCTGGTTGGCCATCTGAATCAGGTGTTCAAGTTCGGTTTGCATGTTCAGGGTTCCCGTTGGGCTGTACGCTGCGGTTGTAGATGATAAAGCGGCCGGGGCGGGCGAAGCCGACCAGGTTGAGGCCGGCTTCACTGGCCATTTTTATCGCCAGTGAGGTGGGGGCGGACACTGCCACCAGGGTGCTGATGCCTGCACTGCAGGCTTTTTGCACCATCTCATAGCTGGCGCGGCTGGAGATCAGCGCAAAGCCATTAGGCAGGTAAACCTGCTGCTGGCTGAGGCTGCCGATCAGTTTATCCAGCGCATTATGACGACCGATATCTTCGCACAGCAGATGGATCTCGCCGTTCAGATCACACCAGCCTGCGCCATGCAGCGCGCCGGTCTGATTCTGTAACGGTTGATGGTTTTCCATGGTCACAATGGCGTGCTGAATGGCGGCCTGGCTGGGCAGGTCAACGCTGACCACCGGGCTGGTGGGGCGAATGGCCTGATCCAGTGATTCGGTGCCACACAGGCCACAGCCGGTACGGCCAGCCAGGTTACGGCGGCGCTCTTTTAGCTCGGCCATGCGCTGGGCGGCGATACGCAGCTGCACCTCATGACCATTGTCATGGGCTTCAATATCAATACTGTAGAGCTCGCTGGCATCGGCGATCAGCCCCTCGCTGAGGCTGAACCCCAGCGCGAAGGCTTCCAGCTGGCAGGGCGTGGCCATCATCACGGCATAGGAAATGCCGTTGTAGACCAGCGCGACCGGTTGCTCGTCGGCGACGTCGTCGAACAGTAACTGTGATTCCTGCTGCTGCCAGCGCTCGATGGCGACGGTGGCTAAACCGTCGCTCTGCTCGTGCGCCTCAGTGTGTGAGGCTGAACTCATTAGATTCCTTCCCTGCGGCGTCCTTTTTCAAGCAACGCATTCTGCTGATCGCGGAAGCTGACAAAGTTCTGCTGCCATTCGGATGGCTGCGAAACTTTCTCCACCTGTACCGCGGTGACTTTGTACTCCGGACAGTTGGTGGCCCAGTCGGAGTTATCGGTAGTGATTACATTAGCGCCACTGTCGGGATGATGGAAGGTGGTATACACAACACCGGGCTGCATTCGCTC
This sequence comes from Neptuniibacter sp., assembly GCA_024686055.1. Lineage (GTDB taxonomy): Bacteria > Pseudomonadota > Gammaproteobacteria > Pseudomonadales > Balneatricaceae > Marinobacterium_C. The sequence goes on along the minus strand of JAIBDV010000315.1, from coordinate 2,310 downwards.
GCTCAGTACGGCCCGTAACACTGTCTGGCCAACGCGGCTGCTGATACCCAGCCAGTCGCCGTCCTGAATCCCGCGGGTCTCGGCATCGCTTGGGTGCAGCTCCAGCACATCTTCGTCATGCCACATCTGGTTGTCGGTACGACGGGTCTGCGCGCCTACGTTGTACTGGCTGAGGATACGACCGGTGGTCAGCAGCAGCGGGAAGCGGCGGCTGGCACGTTCTTCCGTGGCCAGGTATTCGGTAACAGCGAACTCGCCTTTGCCGATTGGGAAATCGGTGACGTGCATGGTCGGTGTACCTTCCGGGTACAGCTCGTTACACGGCCACTGGATACTGCCCAGTTCTTCCAGCTTGTCATAGCTGACGCCAGTAAAGGTCGGTGTCAGGCGGGCGATCTCATCCATGATCTCCGATGGGTGGTTGTAGTCCATCGGGTAGCCCAGCGCGTTGGACAGCATCATGGTGACTTCCCAGTCCTGCTTGCCACCCAGCGGTGCCATCACTTTGCGTACCCGGTTGATCCGGCGCTCGGCGTTGGTGAAGGTGCCGTCTTTCTCCAGGAAGGTGGAGCCTGGCAGCAGTACATGGGCGAAACGGGCGGTTTCGTTAAGGAAGATATCCTGAACCACCAGACAATCCAGTGATTTCAGTGCGGCCTCAACGTGGTGCAGGTTGGGGTCGGACTGGGCGATATCTTCACCCTGTACGTACATGCCTTTGAAGTGACCGGCGATGGCCGCATCAAACATGTTTGGAATCCGCAGGCCGGGCTCGTTGTCCAGCTTGACGCCCCATTCGGCTTCAAAGCGGCCACGGGCATCGTCATCGGAGATGTGCTGGTAGCCTGGCAGATCGTGCGGGAAGGAGCCCATGTCACAGGAACCCTGCACGTTGTTCTGACCCCGCAGCGGGTTAACGCCGACGCCTTCACGACCGATGTTACCGGTGGCCAGCGCCAGGTTGGCGATACCCATTACCATGGTGGAACCCTGGCTGTGCTCGGTGACACCCAGACCGTAGTAGATAGACCCGTTGCCAGCGTTGGCAAACAGTCGGGCCGCTTCACGGACGCTGGTGGCCGGTACGCCGGTGATCTCGGCCATCTTCTCTGGCGAGTTGGTTTCGTGCTGGATAAACGCACGCCACTGATCGTAGCTGTTGTCGCTGCAACGCTCGGCGATGAAGGCGCGGTCTTCCAGGCCTTCGGTCACAATCACGTGGGCCAGCGCGTTCACCAGTGCAACGTTGGTGCCTGGACGCAGTGGCAGGTGGATCGCTTCGCTCAGATGCGGGGTTTTCAGCAGGTCGATCTGACGTGGGTCAGCGACGATCAGCTTGGCACCCTGGCGCAGACGCTTACGCAGCAATGAGCCGAATACCGGGTGGGCATCGGTCGGGTTGGCACCGACTACCATGATCACATCGGACTGCAGCACAGACTCAAATGTCTGAGTACCGGCAGACTCACCCAGCGTCACTTTCAGACCATAGCCGGTCGGGCTGTGGCAGACGCGGGCACAGGTGTCAGTGTTGTTGTTACCAAAGCCAGCGCGGATCAGTTTCTGCACCAGGTAGGTTTCTTCGTTGGTACAGCGTGAAGAGGTGATCCCGCCCAGACTTTCCCGGCCGTGTTCGGCCTGGATTGACTTGAAACGGCTGGCCGCGAAGCCGATGGCTTCTTCCCAGCTGACGGCGCGCCATGGCTGGTCGATGCTGTCGCGGATCATCGGGTCGGTGATGCGGTCTTTATGGGTGGCGTAACCAAAGGCGAAACGGCCTTTGACACAGGAGTGACCCATGTTCGCTTTGCCGTCTTTGTACGGCACCATGCGGATCACCTGGTCGCCTTTCATCTCGGCCTTGAATGAACAGCCGACACCACAGTAAGCACAGGTGGTGATCACGCTGTGTTCCGGCTGACCGGCGTCGATGACGCTTTTCTCCATCAGGGTGGAGGTCGGGCAGGCCTGGACACAGGCACCACAGGAAACACAGTCGGACTCAAGGAAGCTTTCATCCTGACCAGCGGCAATGGTGGACTCGAAGCCACGGCCATCGACGGTCAGCGCAAAGGTGCCCTGAACCTCTTCACAGGCGCGCACGCAGCGGCTGCAGACGATGCATTTGCTGGGGTCGAAGGTGAAGTAGGGGTTGGATTCGTCTTTGACGGCATCCAGATGATTGTCGCCATCGAAGCCGTAACGGACTTCACGCAGGCCTACGGCACCAGCCATATCCTGCAGCTCACAGTCACCGTTGGATGGACAGGTCAGACAGTCCAGCGGGTGATCGGAGATGTACAGCTCCAT
>JAIBDV010000365.1 GCA_024686055.1 Neptuniibacter sp. | reverse complement strand
GCCTGCGGCATTTTATTCCTCTTCCACAGCCTGGTTCATCAGGTACTGACACAGCAGCGGTACACAGCGGCCGGAGGCACCTTTGGCTTTGCCGTTACTGCTCCAGGCCACCCCGGCGATATCCAGGTGAGCCCAGCGGTAGGCTTTGGTGAAGCGGGACAGGAAGCAGGCAGCGGTAATGGTGCCCGCAGGACGGCCCCCGATATTGGCGACATCGGCAAAGTTGCTATCCAGCTGTTCCTGGTCCTCATCCCAGATTGGCAGCTGCCAGGCTTTATCAGCGGCCTGGTTTCCGGCTTCGAGTACCTGTTGTGCCAGCGCGTCGTCGTTAGACAGTACAGCCGTTGCGTGGGTGCCCAGCGCGATAATACAGGCACCGGTCAGGGTCGCAACATCCAGTACACTGGCGGGGTTGAAGCGCTCCACGTAGCTGAGGGCATCACAGAGCACCAGACGCCCTTCGGCGTCGGTGTTGAGGATTTCAACGGTCTGGCCAGACAGTGTGGTAACGATATCACCGGGTTTAGTGGCATGGCCACTGGGCATGTTTTCAGCGGCGGCAACAACACCGACAACGTTGATCGGCAGGCCCATCTCCGCCAGGGAGTTCATAGCACCGATCACGCTGGCTGCACCACACATGTCGAATTTCATCTCATCCATGCCGCCGCCGGGTTTGAGGCTGATGCCGCCGGTGTCGAAGGTGATGCCTTTGCCGACCAGTACGTGAGGTTGCTCGTTCTCTTCGCCGCCCCGGTAGTGCATAACAATCAGTTTGGATGGCTGCTCTGAACCATGGCCTACAGAGAGCAGGCAGTGCATACCCAGTTCAGCCATTTCGGCTTCGTCGAGGATGGTGGTTTCAACGCTGTCATGTTCAGCGGCCAGGGCAACTGCCTGATCAGCCAGGTATGTTGGCGTACAGATATTGCCCGGCAGGTTGCCCAGTTCACGGGCAGTACTGACCCCGTTACTGATGGCAACGCCGTCCTGTAAAGCAAACTCGGCAATGTCGGCCTGCTCTTCATCGACACAGATTGCCAGCTGGTTGAGCTGTATCGGGTCGGCTTTTTTACTTTTGGTTTCATCGTACTGGTACAGCTCGGCACCGGCCCATTCGGTCAGGTGACGTACCTGGCGGTAGGTGTCCGGGTCATTGCTAGCCAGGCCATCGAAGGCAAAAAGTGCACTGTTCAGGCGGTTGCTTTTCAGCACAGTCATCGCTGCTTTGATGACTTTACGGTGGTTACGGTCGTGGCGATCCTTCTGTTCACCCAGCCCGATTAGCAAGACTCGTCGAGCGTTGATGCCGGGTACACGATGTAGAAGGAGTGTTTCACCTGCTTTCCCCTGAATATCTCCGTCAGCGAGAATACTGCTGATATAGCCGTCTGATACGCTGTCCAGCGTCGTGGCCGACGGTGTAAGCTGATTGTTAGCACCGATGCCGACAATGGCACAATCGGTAGTGGCAGTAGCAATAGAACCGGTGAAAATTTCAAAATCCATACTGACTCCATAGGAAGACTTTGGACGCACTTTTCAGCATAATGCCGCGTCGGGTGTTATCTGGTATGCCACTGCAAGACAGCGTTGCTACTCAGCTGTAATGATGTACGTGCTAGCGATGCAGGTGGCTCCGTGACAATGGTTTGAACTATAAACCATTTTATAACTTTTGTTTTGTGTGGTGCTGACTGGATACCCGTCAGACCCTTTATGTCCTTGGCAGGCCGTTACTTTTGATTATTTTCCGTTACCTCTCCAAAGAGATTCTGCTCAATATGCTGGCCGTCAGCTCGGTACTGATGGTGATCATTATGAGCGGGCGTTTCGTTAAATATATGGCCAAGGCTGCCACGGGTGAGTTGTCACCCGAGCTGGTGTTGCAAATTATGGCATTACGGTTGCCTGGGTTCCTCGAGCTGATTCTGCCGCTGGGGCTATTTCTGGGGATACTGCTCGGCTATGGCCGGTTGTATCTGGAAAGTGAGATGGCTGTACTCTATGCCAGCGGTATCAGCCAGCAGCGACTGATCAGTTATGCAACGGGACCGGCGCTGCTGGTCGTGTTGCTGGTCGCCTCCTGCAGCCTCTACCTGACACCGTTGGGCAGCCAGCAGATGGCGCATCTGCTGGAGCAGGCTTCGGCCCGTTCGCAGATTGAGATGGTAACCCCCGGGCGTTTTCAGCCGATGGATAACAGTGGGGTCAGTTATGTGCAAAATATTGATGATAGCGGCCAGATGGATCGGGTTTTCTTTGCTCAGCGCAGCTCGACAGGCCAGCTGGAAGTGGTCCTGGCCGATGCGGGACAACGTATCCGGCAAAAGGACGGCAGTCACTTTCTGGTGCTGGATCAGGGCAGCCGCTATGAAGGTCAGCCAGGCCAGGCTGACTATACTGAGACCCGTTATCAGCAGTATGGGGTGAAGATTGAGACGGATGAGCTGGTCGTTCAGGCGACAGATACTGAAAGCCTGCCTACTCAGGCACTGCTGTTACGGGATGATCCTACCAGTAAGGCGCAGTTGCACTGGCGGCTGACAATTCCTGTTCTGGCGCTGGTTTTGACGTTACTGGCCGTACCGATGGCACGGGTCAACCCGCGACAGGGGCGCTATGCCAGGCTGGTTCCGTCGATTCTGATCTACCTGCTGTATATTACTCTATTAAGTGGGGCGCGCAGTAACATCGAAGATGGTAAGGCTGGCGTCGAACTGTTGTGGCTGGTGCATCTGGGATTCTTGCTGCTGGCGGCGAACCTGATTGTGCTTGGCAGTTTTTGGGCGCGTCAATTTAATCGTCTGCCTGTCTTTAGCTTACGATCAGGGGGGGCAGGAAAATGAAATTACTGGACCGTTATCTTGCTCAACATGTATTGGGTGCAACATTGGCTGTCTTGCTGGTGATTGGTGGACTGGATGCATTATTTGCGCTGGTAGATCAGCTGGGTGATGTTAATGAGCGCTACCGGCTGGTTGATGCGATGCAGTATGTTGGCCTGACTGTGCCCCGGCGGTTATACGAATTTCTGCCAATGAGTGCGCTTGTTGGTTGTCTGTTGGGCCTGGGAAGTCTGGCATCCAGTGCGGAGCTGACGGTAATGCGGGCCGCTGGAGTCTCTGTGGGGCGTATTATTGCCGGTGTGATGAAGCCGGTGCTCCTGGTGGTGGTGGTAGCAATGGCGTTGGGTGAGTACGTCGTACCGGTGTCAGAGCAGAAAGCGGAGAGCTTCCGCTCTTTCCAGTTATCTGGCAACCAGGCGTTGGCGGTGCGGGGGGTATGGCACCGGGATGGTAACGAATTTATCCATATCAACTCGGTGATGAAGGGGGGCCAGGTATTTGGTATAACCCGTTACCAGTTTGATGAAAATAACCATCTGCAGCGGGCCTCATTTGCCAATGAAGGGCAGTATATGGGGAACCATTGGCAGCTACGTGGGGTGAATGAAACTCGGTTTACGGAGCAACAGACAAACGTTGCTGTACTGGACAGCGAGCGCTGGCAGGTGGAATTGACGCCACAGCTACTTAGTGCAGTGGTGGTAGAACCACTGGATCTC
>JAIBDV010000199.1 GCA_024686055.1 Neptuniibacter sp. | reverse complement strand
TGCCGCTGCACTCGCCGATTATTTGCGCAGCAGCGATGCCAGCACTCTGTCAGACAGTGAAACGAAATCACTGAAAGACCTGCACACTGCCCTGACTGTCGCAGACAAACTGAACCCGACCAGCCGTACATCTGACAATATCAACGCCTATATGCGCGTGATGGGCGACCTCTAGCACACCGATTGTAGCAACAGCTCAGGCTATGAATTCAGCCCAAACTGTTGCTGCAATTTCTCACTGAGTAACTGCCCGGCCCGCCCCACGGGCTGATCGAGCCGTCGTACCAGCATCGGGGTGTAACGATGGCGAGACCCTCCCAGATAGTCCAGTTCCACCAGCGTGCCTGCCTGCAGCTCGCTTTCCACCTGGTCCAGAGGCATCCAGCCGTAACCCAGCGCCATCATTAGTGCTTCTTTCTTGGCCCTGAAATCACTGAGGTAGAATACCCGCTCCCCGCCAAAGGTCTGGGTGCCGCCATGGGCTTTACTGTAGCTGGAATCATGCACGGTCAGCTCAACATGCTGTTGCAACACCGCCAGCTCTGCCCCTTTAGCCAGTGCGAGCGGATGCTCCGGCGCAACCACCAATACGGTTTCAAGATCAGCCAGCGCCTGCACAGATAACCGGGTATCCGAGAGTGGCACCAGAGTCAGCATCAGCTCAGCCCCGGCCTGTTCAAAGCGCTGGCCTACGCCTCCCAGAAACTCCACTCGCAGCTGGATATGGGTCGGAATATTCAAATCAGCCATCTCTTTAAGCACGGCCAGCAAGCGTGCACTGGGCAACATGCCATCGACTACCAGCTCCAGCCGCGGCTCCCAGCCCTCAGCAAACTGCTCCACCAGGCTGGAAACATACTGTGCCTGATCGAGCAGCCGCTGACCTTCCACCAGAATCCGCTCCCCCACCGGGGTCAGCTCGGCCCGGTAGGCTGAGCGGTCAAACACCGCCGTACCCAGCTGTTGCTCTAACTTGTGTACCTGATAACTCACCGCCGACTGGGTCTTATTCAGCGCCAATGCCGCCCGGGCAAAACTGCCTTCGCGCACCACAGTACTGAGCACCCGCAGACTTTCAAGATCAACCGCCATCGTCGTCACCAACACCATCAAATAAACTGATCAAGATAAGCATAATATTCCGCTTTTTTCTGATCATCAAAGTTTCTATATTTGAATCACCCCCAGACGCAGCCAGAGCACCCACTCACACCGCCGACTAAGCGCGGTAATGGCCGGTCTACCGAATTGATAAAAATAAATGTCAGGAGCGACTCATGAGCAATAATCCACTGAATCTGCGCGGTATCGAGTTCACCGAGTTTGCCAGCCCGGATACGGATTTTATGCATGATGTGTTCACGGCGTTCGGCTTCTCTAAACTCAAACGTCACGCCGAACGCAATATCAGCTATTACAATCAGAACGGCATCCACTTCCTGCTCAACCATGAGCGTGAAGGTTTCTCCGCAGGTTTCGCAAAATCCCATGGCCCGGCAATCTGCTCCATGGGCTGGCGGGTAGACGATGCTGCCCAGTCCCAGGCTGAAGCGGTGAAGCGTGGTGCCCGCGCTGTCGCTGATGCCGATAAAGATCTGCCCTACCCGGCTATTTACGGCATTGGCGACAGCCTGATCTACCTGATCGACACCTTCGGTGATAAAGGCTCTATCTACGACGCTGACTTTGTCGCACTGGATGACGCCGTCATTGTGCCCGACCTGGGCTTTATCGAAATCGACCACCTGACCAACAACGTCTTTAAAGGCACCATGCACCAGTGGGCCGATTTCTATAAGGATGTATTTGGCTTTGAAGAGGTGCGTTACTTCGATATCAAGGGCCAGAAAACCGCGCTGATCTCCTATGCCCTGCGCTCACCGGACGGCAGCTTCTGCATTCCGATCAACGAAGGCAAGGATGATAACAACAACCAGATTGATGAATACCTGAACCAGTACAACGGCCCGGGTGTGCAGCACATCGCGTTCCGCAGTGATGATCTGCTGGCCTCGCTGGACAAACTCGACCGTGCTGTAATCGACACCCTGGATATCCACGACAACTACTATCAGGAAGTGTTTGATCGGGTGCCTAATGTCACTGAAGACCCGCAGCGGATTCAGGATCATCAGGTACTGGTCGATGGCGACGACAACGGCTACCTGCTACAGATCTTTACCAAAAACCTGTTTGGGCCAATCTTTATCGAGCTGATTCAGCGTAAAGAAAACCTCGGTTTTGGTGAAGGTAACTTCCAGGCCCTGTTCGAATCCATCGAACGTGATCAGGAACGCCGCGGCGTTATCTGACAGCCGCCCCACAGGCCAGAACTCTCACAGAAAAAGTTCGGGCGACACGCACAGCGTGTCGCCCTTTTTTAGCGCCTGGGCAGCACACCGCTAGCCAGCGGTATTCAGCCATCCATTCTGCCCCCCTTCACCGCTCTCTGATCTGCGTTGATCAGAAACCAATCAATTACAACAATGTATCGATTTCTGCACCAAAGAATCGCATTTTTACCGACTTATCGCCCTCCTCTTCGCGCATTACACTGCGCCGATATTTTCAGGAGATCACCATGCGCCCACATACCCCTTTGTTTATCGTGTTACTACTCGGCTCATTGGTATTAAGCGGCTGCCAGCAGGAGTCGCCAGAAAAAGCGACGGCAGCACCCCCCCCACAGCCAATCGATGTTGCCACCATTATCAGTGCCAACGTGATGGACTGGAACCAGTTCACCACCCGGCTGGAAGCAACAGAGCAGGTCGAGCTGCGCCCCCGCGTCAGTGGCGTGATCGATTCCATTGAATTTACCGAAGGCTCAGAGGTAAAAAAAGGAGACCTGCTGGTACGGCTGGATGCCCGCCCCTTTGCGGCAGATGTTGCCCGACTGGAAGCCCAGCGTGTCGCCGCCCAGGCCGCATTACACCAGGCACAGACAGAAGCCGACCGTGCTAACCGCCTGAAAGCACGTAAGGCGATCTCCACCGAACAGGCAGAAGCACGTACTTTTCTGTCTGCCCAGCGTCGCGCCGAACTGGCTGCCGTGGACGCCCAGCTGGTGTCCGCCCGGCTAAACCTTGAATTCACCCAGATTCGCGCACCGATCAGCGGCCGGGTGTCCCGTGCTTTTATTACCGCTGGTAACAATGTCGCTGCTGGTGAAACGGTGCTGACTTCACTCGTCTCCACTGACTACGTTCATGCCTACTTTGATATCGACGAGCGCAGCTGGAACCAGAAATTTGCCAATGTCCGCGCCAACAGCGCTATTGCCGCCTACCTGCAACTGACCGGCGCAGAGACATTCAGCCAGGTCGGCGTACTGGATTTTATTGATAACCAGGTCAACCCGCGGACCGGCACTCTGCGGGTACGGGCAACCTTTGCTGCCGAGCAGGCTCGTTTGCGCCCCGGTGCCTTTGCCCGTATTCGTATCGCCGCCGACCAGGCGCAAGCCAGCATACTGGTACCCGAACGCGCCATTGGCACTGATCTGAAAACTCGCTTTGTACTCAGCGTTAACGCGCAAAACACCCTCGAATACCGCCCGGTGATCCTGGGAAACCGGGTAGGTGAGCTGCGCGTTATCACCAGCGGTCTGCAAGCTGGCGACCGCATTGCCGTCAATGGCCCGGCCCGTGTCGGCCCAGGCATGGTCATCAGCCCCCGCTCAGTCGACATCAATACCGCCGACCTGAGCACGGCACAGCCAGCGCACCACGTCCCTGCCGCCTGATTATCGGACTTAGTAACCATGAACTTCAGTCACTTTTTTATTCAACGGCCGATCTTCGCCGCTGTATTATCACTGCTGATCCTGATCGGCGGCAGTATCTCGCTATTTCAGCTACCGGTCAGCGAATACCCTGAGGTGGTTCCACCCACCGTCGTGGTCACCGCTAACTACCCTGGTGCCAATCCGAAAGTGATCGGTGAGACCGTTGCCGCCCCGCTGGAGCAGGAACTTAACGGGCTGGAGAACATGCTATACATGTTCTCCCAGGCCACCAGCGATGGCCGGATGACCCTGACCACCACCTTCGCCCTGGGTACCGATCTGGACCGTGCTCAGGTACAGGTACAGAACCGGGTAAACAGTGCCCTGCCTCGCCTGCCACAAGAAGTACAGCGACTGGGAGTTGTGGCAGAAAAAGCCTCCCCCAACCTGACCATGGTGGTGCACCTGTATTCCCCTGCAGGCAGCCGTGATATCAGCTATCTGTCTAACTACGCCGACATCTATGTACAGGACCCGCTGGCACGCCTGCCAGGGGTCGGCGATGTAAAAATGTTTGGTGGTGGCAAATACGCTATGCGCCTGTGGCTGCAGCCGGATGAACTGGCTGAGCGCAGCCTGACCGCTAACGATGTCGTTCAGGCCGTACGTGAACAGAACCGGCAGGTGGCGGCGGGCTCACTGGGGGCTCAGCCCACAGTGCGAGAAAATCAGTTTCAGGTGCTGCTTAACGTACAGGGCCGGTTGTCCAGCCCGGAAGAGTTCGGTGAGATCGTGATTCGGGTCGATGATAACGGTGCCATCACCCGGCTTAAGGACGTCGCCCGGATCGAGCTCGGTGCGGACGCCTATTCCCTGCGTGCGCTGCTCGATGGCAACACCGCCGTCGCCATTCCAATCTTCCAGCGGCCAGGCTCTAACGCCATTGAACTGTCGGATCAGGTACGGGCCACCATGGCCGAGCTGTCGTCACGCTTCCCACAGGATGTTGCTTACGAGATTGTGTACGATCCAACCGTGTTTGTCCGGGGGTCGATTGAAGCGGTGATCAGTACCCTGCTGGAGGCCATTGCACTGGTGGTGCTGGTCGTTATTCTGTTCCTGCAAACCTGGCGCGCCTCGATCATCCCACTGATCGCAGTGCCGGTTTCGCTGATCGGCACCTTCGCGGTGATGCAGTGGCTTGGCGTATCCATTAACACGCTGTCATTGTTCGGGCTGGTACTGGCAATCGGCATTGTGGTCGATGATGCCATCGTGGTGGTCGAAAACGTGGAACGAAACATCCACCGTGGCCTGTCTTCCGTCGAGGCGACTCGCCAGGCAATGCGTGAAGTCACCGGGCCGATCATCGCCATCGCCCTGGTACTCTGCGCGGTGTTTATCCCAACCGCTTTTATCGAGGGTCTGTCGGGCCAGTTCTATAAACAGTTTGCGCTGACGATCACCATCTCAACACTGATTTCGGCCTTCAACTCGCTGACGCTGTCACCGGCATTGTGTGCGCTGCTGCTCAAATCCCATGATGCAAAACCGGACCGCCTGACCCGGTTAATGGACTTATTGTTCGGCCGCTGGTTATTCAAGCCGTTTAATGCCGTATTTGAGCGCAGCGCCAATCTGTACCAGAACGGCGTCAAACGGCTGATTCGTTTTGGCGCGATTGTTGGTCTGGTGTATATCGGCCTGCTGGGAATGACCGGCAAGCTGTTTAACGAGGTACCAGGTGGCTTTATCCCCGCTCAGGATAAGCAGTATCTGGTCGCCATTGCTCAGCTGCCGGATGCCGCCAGCCTGGACCGCACCGAAGCGGTGATCCGGGAGATGGAACAGATCGCCCTGCAGACCCCCGGAGTCGAGCACACCGTTGCCTTCCCTGGCCTGTCAGTAAACGGCTTTACCAACAGCCCTAACAGCGGCATTGTATTTGTCACCCTGGCTGATTTTGAGGCCCGCAAAGACCCGGCCCTGCACGCCAATGCCATCGCCGGTGCGCTGAACGGTAAATTCACCACAATCGACGAAGCCTTTGTCGCGGTATTCCCACCACCACCGATTCTGGGGCTGGGCACCACCGGCGGCTTTAAATTGCAGCTGGAAGACCGTGCAAACCTGGGGTTTGAGTCACTGTTTAACGCGCTGCAGGGCATTATCGCCGAAGGCCGTAAAGACCCGGCGCTGGTCGGCCTCTACTCCAGTTTCCGTATCCAGGTACCACAAATGGATATTATCGTCGACCGGGAGCAGGCGCTGGTACAGGGCGTACCCTTAAGTGAAGTATTCGATGCCTTGCAGATTTATCTGGGGTCACTGTACGTCAACGACTTCAACCTGTTTGGTCGTACCTATCAGGTGAATGCCCAGGCGGATGCTCGCTACCGCC
>JAIBDV010000213.1 GCA_024686055.1 Neptuniibacter sp. | reverse complement strand
CCAGCCGGTCACCAGCCAGTTCTCTGATCTGTTACAGGCCCTGCGACAGGGTGACGAACGACAGCAGATTGTTAGCCTGCAGGGCCCGGCCATTGCCCAGCAACTGACCGGCATCGAACAACAGTGGCGGCAACTACAACCGCTACTCAGCAACGCGAACCTTGCCCGTAACACCGCCAGCGAGCAGCTCAGTCGTAGTCTGATCAATTTTGAGCGAGGCATGGCTGACTATCAGCAGCAGCATCTGCACTTCTGGCTGGGGCTGACCTTTGGCTGCGTACTGGCGCTACTGAGCATGATCATGCTGGGGCGACTGATCGGTATGGAAGTGCTGATGAACAATATGATCCGGCTGCAGGAAGAACTGTCCAGCGTTGGTGAAGGCGATTTTACCCGCCGGTTTACCGTTGACCAGCCCGATAATGAGATCGGCACACTGTTTGTTGCTTACAACACCATGCTCGATCGCGTCAGCGAACTGATGCGTCAGGTCCAGCGCACCGCACTGAATACCGAGCAGCATGTCAGTAATGTGGTCAGTGCCACGGGCGATGCCGAAAACGGCGTCAAACAGCAATACATCGATATCGAGCAGGTTGCCACGGCCATGAACGAGATGGCCGTCACCGTACAGGAGGTGGCACGCAACGCCGTCAGTGCCGAAGAGGCCTCCGCCGCCACCGATCAGAAAGCGCGCAGCAGCGCAAAAGTGGTCAGTGAATCCGGCCACCAGGCCACCGAGATGCAGGACAACCTCAACGAGACCGCCCGGATCCTGCATGAACTGGAAGCCGAAACACTGGAGGTCGGAAAAGTCACCTCGGTCATCAATTACATTGCCGGGCAGACCAACCTGCTGGCCCTGAATGCCGCCATCGAAGCCGCCCGCGCCGGTGATCAGGGCCGTGGCTTTGCCGTGGTCGCCGATGAAGTGCGGACCCTGGCCCAGCGCACTCAGGTTTCCACTCAGGAAATAGAAAGCATTGTCAGCCGCATGCAGGGGCGTGCCCAGGCCGCCGTCAGCTCGATGCGTGAGAGTACCGAACGGGCCGATAAAAGCAGTGACCTGGCCCGTAGTGCAGCCGGTGCACTGGATGAGATCATCGCCTCCGCACAGACCATCTCCAGTATGAACACCCAGATATCGACCGCCGCCGAAGAGCAGACCCAGGTCGCGGTCGATATCGACAAACGGGTGGTCAACATTACCGATGCCGCGGCCCATACCAAAGCAGATACGCAGAAAGTGGTGCTGGCCACCGAAGAGATCCGGCTGGAGATTGAACAGCTCAATCAGCTGATTCGCCAGTTCAGGCTCTGACCAACAGCGCACGCCAGAGACAACAACGCCCGGCAATGCCGGGCGCTGTTGTCTCTGCGCTCAGGGGTAAAGCGCGTCAACTGCTAAAGTAACCTCCGGCCTGATGCCTCAGAGCTTCTGCTCCAGTTCCGGCATCACCTCAAACAGGTCCGCCACCAGGCCATAGTCAGCCACCTGGAAGATCGGCGCTTCTTCATCCTTGTTGATGGCCACAATGATTTTCGAGTCTTTCATCCCCGCCAGATGCTGAATCGCCCCGGAGATACCCACCGCGATGTACAGCTCCGGCGCCACCATTTTACCGGTCTGACCGACCTGCATATCGTTGGGCACAAAGCCGGCATCGACCGCCGCCCGTGAGGCACCCACGGCGGCACCGAGTTTGTCTGCCACGTTATACAGCAGCTCGAAGTTCTCACCGTTGCCCATACCACGACCACCGGACACCACCACCCGGGCGGCGGTCAGTTCAGGCCGGTCACTGGAAGCCAGCTCTTCGCCGACAAAGCAGGACTGCTTCACATCGCAGTCCGCACTGACGGTTTCGATCGTCGCACTGCCACCGGTCGCTGCCACCGCATCAAAGGCAGTACCCCGCACCGTGATCACTTTGACCGCATCACTGGACTGCACCGTGGCAATGGCATTACCGGCGTAAATCGGCCGTTTGAAGGTATCCGCACTGACCACCGCGCTGATGTCCGACAGCTGGTTCACGCCCAGCAGTGCGGCAACCCGTGGCAGCAGGTTTTTACCGGTCGTGGTGGAAGGGGCCAGAATATGGCTATAGCCCTCGGCCAGCCCCAGCACCAGTCTGGCGACATTCTCCGCCAGCTGGTTAGCACAGGCCGGGTTATCCGCCAGCAGGACTTTGCTTACCGTCGGCACCTGAGCGGCCTGATCAGCAACGGCCTGACACTGGTGGCCTGCCACCAGCAAGCTAATATCGCTGCCCAGTTCTGCCGCCGCTGCCAGGGTGCTCAGGGTGGCCGGTTTCAGGGTCTGATTATCATGTTCCGCAATGACCAGAATACGCATATTCAATCCCTCCTCAGATGACTTTGGCGTCGTTTTTCAGTTTGTCGACCAGCTCGTCAACCGAGCCAACCTTGATCCCGGCTTCCCGACCCGCAGGTGGCTCGACCGACAGCAAACGGATATTACTGGCCACTGTCACCCCCAGCGCGGCAGGTTCGATCACCGCCAGTGGCTTGCGTTTGGCTTTCATAATATTGGGCAGGGAGGCATAGCGTGGCTCATTCAGGCGCAGATCGGTGGTCACAATGGCGGGCTGAGTCAGCGCAACCGTCTGCATGCCGCCATCCACCTCACGGGTCACTTCAACCCCGTCATCGGTAACGGTCATGGCACAGGCAAAGGTGCCCTGTGGCCAGTCCAGCAATGCGGCCAGCATCTGGCCGGTCTGGTTATTGTCGGAATCGATCGCCTGTTTACCCAGCAACACCAGCCCTGGCTGCTCGGTTCTGGCCACCTCGGCCAGCAGCCGTGCCACTGACAGCGAGTCCGGGCCATCGTCAGTGTCGATACGAATCGCCCGATCCGCACCCAGTGCCAGCGCGGTACGCAGCTGTTCTTCACAGCTTTTACTGCCCACCGACACCACCACAATTTCGTCAGCCTGGCCTGCTTCTTTCAGCCGCACCGCCTGTTCCACTGCGATTTCACAGAACGGGTTCAACGCCATTTTCACATTGGCCAGATCAACGTCGGTCTGGTCTGCTTTGACCCGTACCTTGACGTTGTAATCGATCACTCGCTTTACCGCGACCAGTATTTTCATAGCGCCCCTCGTTTATCTGCTGGCTCTGTTTGTTCTAACTGTCATAGTAGCCAGCCCGCCCCGTTCAACAATAACCAAAACCACCAATCGAGTGCACATTAATGATCAGCCGGCGGCAGAGCCCGGATACCGGGCTGTTGAACGAGGTGGAAAAACAGACATCTGACTCTTTGAAACGTACATGCAATAAAAACCCGTTAAATTAGCCGCTTTCAATCATCTGGCCTAGACCAGATAATTAATCGCCACTGCTGCCGACCTCCACTTCTCAGACCGGCGCTGTTGTACAGGAAACCTGATATGTCGAACAAAGTGATTCTGATTGTCCTCGACGGCCTCAACTACCAGGTTGGCCGGGACTGCATGGGCTTCACCCAGGGCTTATGCGAGCAGGGGCTGGCCCGGCTGTACAAAATGCAGTGCGAACTGCCCTCCATGTCACGCCCACTCTATGAGTGCATTCTTACCGGCGTGGTTCCGGCCCATAGTGGCATCGTCCATAACCATATAACCCGCCGTTCAACCCAGCAAAGCATCTTCTCGCTCAGCCGTGCTGCGGGTAAACGCACAGCGGCGGCGGCCTATCACTGGTTCAGCGAGCTATACAACCGCACCCCCTGGGATGCGATCCGTGATCGCTACACCCATGACGAAAGCCAGCTGATTCAACACGGCCTGTTTTACTGTGTCGACAGCTACCCGGACTGCCACCTGTTCAACGATGCTGAACACCTGCGCCAGCAGCATGACCCGGACTTCCTGCTGGTCCATCCGATGAACATTGACGACGCCGGCCATCGTGCCGGGGTTGATAGCGCTCACTATCGCAACACTACCCGCCATACCGATATGGCACTGTCAGAATATCTGCCGATCTGGATGGCCGCAGGCTATCAGATCCTGATCACCTCCGATCACGGGATGAACACGGACAAATCCCATGGCGGCCTGCTGGCCGAAGAACGTGAAGTCCCGCTGTGGGTGATCGGTGACCAGTTCAGCTTTGGTGCCACCGACCCGCTGCAAACCGAGCTGTGCGGCACCGTCTGCCAGCTGCTGAATGTCCCCCACGACAAACCCCTGTGCCGGGAATTACTGACTGCTCCCCGGCACACCGGTAACAACTGCTGATATTGAGTATTTGAGAGTAATTATGACACTGGCAATATTTGATCTTGATGAAACCCTGATCGCCACCGACTCCGGTTCTGCCTGGCTGGCGTATCTGGTCGAAACCGGCCAGCTGGATGCCGACTTCCTGCGCCGTGACGCCGACTACATGGCGCTCTATAACGCTGGAGAGCTGTCGATGAGCGACTATATGACGTTCAGCCTGCAGCCCGTCCGGGGTAAAACCGCCGCCGAAATCGAGCAGATGGTGGCCGATTTTGTTGCCGTCAAAATTGCCCCGTACATCTACCCTCAGGGCCAGCAGCTGATCCATGAATTACAGCGTGCTGGCCAGCGGGTTGTCATTATCTCGGCCACCGCCGATTTCATCGTCCGGCCCATTGCGGCGCACCTGGGTGTGGAGGATGTTATGGCCATCAATATTGCCTGTGACAGCCAGGGCCGGGCGACCGGTAGCACCGAAGGCGTACTGAGCTTTCGCGAAGGCAAAGTCACCCGGCTGCAGCAGTGGCTGGCCCAGACCGGCGAGAGCGCTGCCGATGCCCACTTTTACAGCGACTCGATTAATGATCTGGCGCTGCTGGACTACGTTGATTACCCCTTTGCCACCAACCCCCACCCCCGTTTGCTGAGCATCGCCCAGCAACGTGGCTGGCCGATTATCAACTGGCGCAGCAACAGCTGACATCAGTGACCGTTTTTCCACGCCGGTAAACCGCCTGCCCCTGAAGGTGCTGATATGTACGGCGTTTGGCCTGGGCAGCCCTCCGGCGTTTTATTCTGACCCACCGTCTCCCCGCTCACCTCCCCCCTGTTGCTCTGTGTACTCATCAATGTTATCTCTGTCAGCTTGAAAACACCTGGCCAGGCACTACACTGACCAGACACAAAATGGGAGCATGGACATGCAAACAAACCCATCTCTACGCCCTGAGTCCGAACTCTGTGCCTGTTCAGCGGCAATGCTTTTACAACAGCAGATAGACACCCGCAAAGGGCCCTGTTGCTGGCCGTTATCATACCCAGAGCCTTCAACCCGGTAAGGGGGGATGCCTTATTAACACCTTGCACCCAACGCTAGCGACAGCTCGCAAAAGCGTTTACGCTGGCCTGCTGTGCCTGTATATCGTGCTTGCATGGGCATTTTCCAGTATCAGCCCCCAGGCCCATATCAGCTCACTCTGGCCGTCAGCCGGGGTGGCGCTGGCGGGATGCATGGTGTTTGGTCAACGTTTTCTACCCGCCGTTTTTATTGGCTCGCTACTCTTTCATCTGACCCAGCAAAACAGCGACCTCAACGCTGATTTCTCAATGCCCGTGATCATCGCCGCGGGCTCAGCCCTGCAGGCCTGGGTCAACTACCGTGTCTTGCATTACCGTGGGCTGGACACCGTCGATAGCCCGGAATACTCCCAGGTCGTGTTCTTTATTCTGTCAGCCCTGTGCTGTAACTGGATTAATACCTTCGTTGCCAATACCGCACTGTCCCTCACCTCGGCCAGCGCCATGGACTGGAACATGATGTCTATCTGGTGGATCGGCGATTTTCTCGGCGTCCTGCTGATCACCCCATTGCTGTTAAGCCTGTTATTGAAACAACCCGACAACACCACAAAAATAAATCAGATCAAGTGGTTAGCCCTGCCTTTACTGCTAAGCGTTATTGTTCTG
>JAIBDV010000283.1 GCA_024686055.1 Neptuniibacter sp. | reverse complement strand
AGGGCTGGAGGCGCTGGATGGCTTCGCCGATGCACTGATTCCTGAGCACTGGCTGGAAGCCGAGTTCCTGAAAAATCTCAGCGAGGAAGAGAAAGCCGAAATCGAAGCACTGGGCGGGCTGGAAAAGCTGCTGGAAACCCTGCGTGAACGGCTGGATGAACAGAAAGAGCGCCACGCCGGGGGCAGCAAATGGGTCGGCACCGGCGGCACTTCGCCCTTTGGCCACAGCGGTTACAACCCGGAAGGCGTACGTATTGGTGGTGAAAGCAAAAACCGCCGGGCGGTTAAAGTCTGGGAGAAGCGCGAGTTCCGTAACCTGGACGACAGCGTCGAGCTGGGTACCCGCAACCTGAAGGTGGTACTGCGCAAACTGCGTAAGTTTGCCCGCACCGGGGCCGCCGAAGAGCTGGACCTGGACGACACCATCCGCGCCACCGCCAGTAATGCCGGACTGCTGGACCTGAAAATGGTGCCCGAGCGCCACAATGCCGCCAAAGTACTGCTGTTTTTTGATGTCGGCGGCTCCATGGACCCCTACATCAAGCTCTGTGAAGAGCTGTTCAGCGCCGCCCGTAGCGAATTCAAGCACCTGGAGTACTTCTACTTCCATAACTGTGTGTATGAACGGCTGTGGCAGGATAACCGACGCCGGTTTGATAACAGCCTGGATACCCTTGACGTGCTGCGTACTTACAGCCGCGACTACCGGGTGATTTTTATCGGCGATGCTTCCATGGCTCCCTATGAAATCACCAGCGCGATGGGCAGTGTCGAGCATATGAACAAGGAAGCCGGCCAGACCTGGTTACGGCGGGTGACAGATACATGGGACAAGGTTGTCTGGCTCAATCCGGTGCCGAAAAAACACTGGCACTATACCCACAGCATCAGCCTGGTGGAGCAGCTGATGGACGGTCATATGTACCCGCTGACCGTCGAGGGGATCGAAGAGGCTATCCGGACACTATCGAAATAAACGGCCATGATAGTTTTTGTTAATAAATCAGTCGGATTTCGTGCTGTTAATCCCGGCACAATCCGGCAGACTCATCGTTTTCCAGTTTAAGACCTGAGCCATGGCCGTACTCGAACGCATCAAACACCACGACCTTGAAGGGCTGAGAACCGGCCATTTCAATCTGATGGTGAATACCTCCTTTGTGCTGTACCGGCTGGGCGATACGCTGATTGATGCCGGGCCGCGCAATCAGTGGCGACATATTCGCCGCTTCATCGATGAACGTGCGGTACGCCAGCTGTTGCTGACTCATTTCCACGAAGATCACAGCGGCAGCGCCGCGCAGATTGCTCAGTACGCAAGGGTCACCCCCCGCGCCAGCGAGGAAACCGGCCGTATCCTGCGCCATGGTTTCCCGATACAGCTCTACCGGCGGCTGATGTGGCGTGCAGCAGACAAAGTCATCACCCGCCCCTTTCAGCCCGATATGCTGATCAATGGTCACGACCCGGTCATCCCCATTGCCACCCCGGGCCACACCCCGGATCTGAACTGCTTTTTGCTGCCCCAGCGCGGCTGGCTGTTCAGCGGCGATATGTATATCTCCAGCCGGTTAAAACTGCTGGCGCGGGAGGAGAGCCTGACCGACCTGATCAGCAGTCTGGAAACCCTGCTCAGCCATGACTTCGACACTCTGCTCTGCCCTCATCGAGGTGTAGTCAGTGATGGCAAGCAGGCGCTGCGCAGAAAACACCAGAACCTGCTGGAGCTGGTTGGCCAAGTACAGCATATGCACCAGAGCGGCCTGCCCGTGCCTCAGATCACCCAAGCGTTACTGGGGCCAGAACCCATGATGAGCTTTATCACCGGCTTCCATTTCAGTAAACGCCACCTGATCAACGCCTGCCTGCAGATGTAAAACAGCAGCGCTGATCACCGTCATCCCTGCCAGCAACTGAAGCAGCACCGGCCACAGCGCTGCGCCACTCAGAACCGGTACGCTACACCCAGCGAGGCGAACCAGCTGGTGTCCCGATCAACCAGTGAAGAGTCGGTAATCTCATCACCCAGCCAGATGTAGCTGGCGCTGTGATTGATACTCCAGCTGTCATTAAGTGGCATATCCAGGCTGTAACCCACATAGGCATTGGCAGTCGCATCAGCCTTGTAGGCCGCCCGGCTGGCAGTTGCCTCGCTGGCTCGTACACCAAAGTAATAGTCAGTAAACTCTTTACTCAGGTAGTTCACGCCGACGGTCGGCACAAACATCGCTGTTTCTCCCAGTGGTAGCTGGTAGCTGTAATTCAGGTCTGCAGTGAAGCCTTCATGAGCACCCGAAATATCGTGCAGCACACTGGCACCGATCACCGAATCACCCAGCTGATAACTGGCACTCAGACCCAGATCAAAACTGCTATCACGCTCCTCCATACCAGCAAAGAACGGCGAGTCATCGGTCTCAAACCCCATACCTACCGAGACCAGAGTCGCATAGAGACTGAATGGACCTTCGTCATCGCCCAGCAAACGGTAGTTAATACCTTCACTACCCACACTGAAGTTTTCACCCTCATATGCGCCCAGCAGGTAAGCGCTGCTAGTATCTTTGAAATCTTTATAAGGGGATTTAAAGCTGGCTGCACCGCCACCCACAGTAAACTCACCGGCCAGCAGGGGCGCACTGGTGATTAACAATGTGGAAGCGATCAGGCCTGACAGGGTCATTTTCTGCATGGTGTTCACATCTCATAACGGGTTAATAAGTGATGAGATGATTATCGGGGAAGGACATGACGGACACTATCTGTAAAGCGTATGGCTTTGTATGCGCCGGGTCTGACAGTACATACATAACGCTGCCCCGGATAGCCCAGGGCATACATAGACGCAAGGCTTACCGAGGCAGGCTCAGTACAATGCGCGCACCACCGAGCGGTGAGTCACCGATATCAACCTGACCACCATGCTGCTGCACGATCTCCTTCACAATGGATAACCCCAGGCCATGACCACCGCTCTGGCGGTCACGGGCGGTATCCAGTCGTTCAAAAGGCTCCAGTACCCGCTGCCGGTCAGCTTCCGGGATACCCGGGCCATCATCATCCACGCAGATCTGCAGCCATTGCCCTGCCACCACCAGGCGGATTTCAACCCGCTGATTAGCATAACGGTCGGCATTGCGAACCAGATTAGTCAGGGCACGTAACAGCAAGTGAGGGTCAAACTCACAGCGCTCCTCCTCGGCCAGTTTCAACACCAGTGGGTGATGGCAATTCGCTGCCAGGCGCTGCTCCTGTGCGCTCAGCCAGCCATTAAGTTCCAACACCTCACACTGCACCGGTAGCCCGGCACGCTCCAGCCGGGCATAGCTGAGCAACTCATCCACCATACTGTCCAGCTCGGTGATATCTTCTTCCATGCCATCGACAAACCCCTGGTGTTCCTCACGGGGCTGATCATGCTCGAGCAGCGCCAGCTGACAGCGCAGACGAAAAATAGGGGTACGCAGCTCATGGGCCACGGCATTGGTCAGCCGTTTATGGCTAGCCATCAGCTGTTCGATTCGCTCCGCCATACGGTTAAATGACTGATTCAGACTGCCGACACGATAACGAGCCCTGGTGGGGGCTCGGGCAGAAAACTGACCGTCGGCAATCTGCAACGCAGAGCGCTCCAGCATTTTCAGTTTACGCTGCAGCAGGTATACCCAGACACAGATACACAGCCCGTTAACGATGAAAAAGCCCAGCATATAGCCCTGAGTCAGTAGCCGAGACGTTTTCCATATTCTGGAATCCATATCCGGTTCAACCCGATAAACCTCAGCCCCCACCGCCAGCCGGAAATAAGAAGCCTCCTCACGGTCATCCTCCTGACTCTTAATCTCGACGCTGGAGGGTGAAAGGGTTTGCAGCTCAGTCAGGGTGAGCAATTCCAACTCAGTCATCGCCGTAATAATCTGATTATTGGTCTTTGCCACGCGCTCCATTGCCACCCTCGCCCGCTCGGGTCCTGCCAGCGTATGGATCTCATCCACCAGGTCCACATAGCCCTGGATCCTATGCTGAGCATCCATCATATCTAAATCAATCAGGTATTCAGAGGCCAGATAATCAGCCGAGTGAAAAAAGCCATAAACAGAAGCCAGCAGGCCAATATAAAGCGTGAGGAAAAGACGAGCCATAGAGAAGTCCCTGAGGTCAGGTGATGCAGAAAGGCATTTTATAATTCTGACAGCGATCAGAGGTGACTGTCTGTCGGGAGGATGTATGGAAATGTATGGCGCAGTAAACAGCCTGCTATGCAGGCTGTCTTAAAGCAGCGGTAGCTTTATTCCGGACTGGAAAACGTCTGCCCACGCCAGCTGAACGCAACGGGCCAGAGTACCTGACGGTTACGATCATAGCCCTGCCAGAGCTCGGCATAACTCTGCCCTGTCACCGGGTGCTGAACCTGAGGCGCAATTTGTGCCAGCGGCCAGAGCACAAAGGCGTTTTTCAGAATCTCATCCCGTGGCAGGGAGACCCCTTCACAGTCACCTGTGCGCTGATCGTAAGTCAGAATATCAATATCCAGGGTACGACCACTGAACTTAGGCCCCGTGCGGGTGCGGCCATTGGCATCTTCAATCGCTTTCAGCGCTCGTGACAGCTCAGCTACTCCCAGTGTGGTGCAGAACCCCACGACCATGTTATAGAAGTTGTCACCAGAGAAGCCCACTGCCTCACTTTCAAATACAGAGGAGAGCTGCAGCTCGCCAAAGCTGTCTGCAAGCGCATCCAGACAGCTGAGAATGTAGTGCTCACGCTGCTGGTTGCTACCTATGCTGACATATACCTGT
>JAIBDV010000318.1 GCA_024686055.1 Neptuniibacter sp. | reverse complement strand
GTTATGTGCAACCATGATCTGGTTATCGAGTTTGACGCCTTTACGCAAAATCGTGTTATCCAGCGCACCACGATCAACCGTGGTACAGGCACCAATTTCAACATCTTCTTCAACAATCACAGCACCGAGTTGAGCGATTTTGAACCAGGTTCCCTGGTAAGGGGCAAAACCGAAACCATCGGCCCCCAGCACGGCACCGCTATGAATCAGCACACGCTGACCCAGTACAGTGTCGTTATAGAGAGTAACGTTCGGGTTAAGGCGGCAGTTCTCGCCCACGATACAGCGTTCACCGATCACCGTATTGGCACCGATATAACACCCGGCTTCAATCACAGCCCCTTCACCAATCACCACATGGGCACAGACTTGAACCCCCTCAGCAATACGGGCACTCGGTGCCAGGATTGCTGAGGGGTGGATGCCTGCAACTACCGTTGAGTTGCGATCAAACAGATGCGTCAACTGAGCAAACGCAGCGTAAGGGTCATCCACAACAATGGCATGCAAATCAGTCTGAGCACGATGCTCCTCACTGATCAGCACAGCGCCTGCTGCTGTGGCATTCAGTTGTTGCTGATAGCGGGTGCCGGTGTATAGCGATAACAGAGAAGCATCAGCGCTCTCCAGTGTGCCGAGCCCTGATACCTGGTACTCACCATCGCCATCCACTCGTCCACCAATACGTTCAGCTATCTGCTGCAGGGAGAATAATGGGTGGGTCATGGGTACTTATTTAGCCTTATTCAGCAGCTCAACAACCTGAGCTGTAATGTCAATTTTTTTACTGGCATAAAGTGTAGCCTGCTTGGCTACCACGACATCGAAGCCCTGTTTTTCAATCAGGCCGCGAATAACTTTATCCAGCTTTGGACGCATCTGTTTCAGGAAAGCCTGCTCTTCCTGAGCCTGTTTCTGCTGTAACACCTTGCCGCGTTTCTGAAACTCCGTGTATGCCTTCTGGAACTGCATACGCATTTTATTCAGCTCTTCCTGTGATGCCAGGTCCTTATTTTTCTGCAGCTTGTCACGGGCAGTTTTAGCCTGCTTTTCCAGCTGCGTCAGCTGCTTGACATCAGCACTGAAACGAGTTTTAAGCTGATTACGGAAATTTTTTGCGGCCTGAGAGCTCAGCAGCGCTTCCTGCACACCCAGCACGGCAACTTTCTCAGCCATCGCTGGTGCACTGACCAGCGCAGCGCATAACAGCACTACCTTAACAATTGCTTTCATCCTGGCTCCTTGTATTAAAAGGTCTGGCCCAGCGCAAACTGGAACACTTCGGTATCGTCGCCTTCTTTCTCATTCAGCGGTACACCGATCGCAATAGACAGCGGGCCAATCGGGGTAATCCAGCTCAGACCAAAGCCGGCGGTGTAACGAATTTCGTCAAACTCGATACCTTCCTGACAATTGACACTGGTGGTCGGGCAACTGGTATCAAACACGTTACCGGCATCAACAAATAGCAATGTACGCCATGAAGATTGATCCTCGATGAACGGCATCGGGAAGATCATCTCGGCACTACCGGCCATCAGCACATTACCACCAAAGGCGTCCGGGGTTTCATTAGAGCCCGCTTGCGGGGTGTCTTTCGGCCCCAGAGTGTTGGCCTTAAAACCACGTACAGAGCGCAGGCCACCGGCAAAGAAGTTTTTATAAAACGGATACTCATTGCCACCCAGATCACCGGCGTAGCCCAGCTTACCGCGGAAGGAGAGAATCCAGTTCTCATTTTCATTCAATGGCTGGTAGTACTTCATATTGTAATTGGTACGGTAGTAACTCAGATCACTACCCGGTATAGACAATTCAAATGATGCACTTTGTGAATAACCCCGGGTCGGGAACAGACCTTTGTTGAGGTTATTGTCACTCCAGCTCACCTTGCCGATAAAGTTGAGGTAGTCCTCGCCTTCATTGGCAACAAAATCAATAATTTCCTGCGGAGTCTGCAGCGCAGTATTGACCGACACCATTTCAACGTTGGCACCGAAGTTCAACCGCTGGTTATCATCAATGGGATAACCAAAATTCAGCCCGGCACCGATTTCATCCGTGGTGTAAGCACTGACGTCATCTTCGTCAAAGTCACGGGAACGGTAGTACAGGCTATAACCACGACTCACACCATCAACCGTATAGTACGGATCAAGATGGCTGAAACTGTACTCGGTGGTGGAGTCAGTGTTAGTCACGGCGAAGCTGACCTTTTTACCACTGCCCAGGAAGTTATCCTGGGTCACACTCAGGTTCAGGATAACCCCGCTATCCTGAGAAAAACCGATACTGGCACCAAAAGAGCCTGACTGCTGCTCTTCGACGGTGTATTCCAGATCAACCTGATCATCAGTGCCCGGTACCGGACGGGTATTCACGCTCACGGTACGGAAGTAACCGGTACGGTCCAGCTTCAGCTTGGAGCGTTCAATATCGGTGGAGGAAACAATCGCCCCTTCCATCTGCTGCATCCGCTGACGAATAACAATGTCAGAAGTACGCGTATTCCCCTTGATTTCAATCCGGCGTACGTAGGTACGTTTACCCGGGTCAATCAGATAACGGATGGCAACCGTTTTATCGGCTTCATTCACTTCAGGAATGGGCGTGACATTGGCAAACATATAGCCATCATCACCCAGTCGCTTGACCACTGCTTCACGACCATCAGTCATGGCCCGGCGGGAAAATAGCGCACCGTTTTCAATCTCGATCAGGCTAGCCAACTCGATCTCTGGCACCACCATATTACCGGCCAGATTGATATCACTGACCCGATACTGATCACCTTCGGTAATGTTAACCGTGATGTAGATATGCTTGCGGTCCGGGGTAATTGAAACCTGAGCAGAGTCGACTGAAAAGTTCAGGTAACCGGCATCCATATACTCAGAGGTCAGGCGTTCAAGATCTGCCGCCAGCTTCTGCCGCGCATAAACATCGTCTTTCTTATAGAAACTCCAGAAATTGCTCTCTTTCAGGGAGAACAGGTCCACCAGTCTCTCGTCATCGAAGACCGTATTACCAATCACATTTACATGCTGAATGGTCGCAACCTTACCTTCGTTAACGTCGATATTTAATGCAACACGGTTACCGCCGATCTGCTCAACTTCGGTAGTGATCTGCGCACCGTAACGACCCTGCGCAGCATAAACGCGCACCAGATCCGTACGGATTTTTTCAAGGGTTGCCCGCTTGAAAACATCACCTTCCTGCAGGCCGCTTTCTTTCAGGCCTTTGAGCAAATCTTCGGTCTCAATGACATCATTGCCATCGATACGAATTTTGCTGATTGCTGGACGTTCATGCAGCTGCAATATTATTGCATCGCCATCGCGTAACACCTGGATATCATCAAAATAGCCCGATGCAAACAGCCGGCGAATAGCTTCGGCCAGCTCTGCTGAACCGATATCATCGCCCGTATTAACCGGAAAATTCCGAAAAACAATGCCCGGCGCAACGCGCTGCAAGCCATCGAGGCGAATGTCTGTAACTGAAAAAGCCTGTGCGTTCTGCACTAACGCACCCGACAGGGTCAGCGCAGCCAGAAACCGAATCCCGCGTTTCATGTAGTACTTCTTTTATCCGTTAGAAAAGAAAGACAGCCCGCCGCCATTACAGTCGCGCGACATCATTGAAAATCGCAACCGCCATCAACGAAAACAGAATCGCCATACCGATTTTGAGGCCCCATAACTGCACCTCCTCTGCGACAGGTTTACCCCGTACAGCTTCTACCAGATAGTACAGTAGATGACCGCCATCAAGCATGGGTATGGGTAACAGATTCAACACACCCAAACTGATACTGAGATAGGCAAGAAAACCTACAAAGGCCTCAACACCCGAAGCCGCAGAGGCCCCAGCCACTTTAGCAATGGTTATCGGGCCACTCAAGTTTTTTACCGAGATGACACCCTCGATCATTTTCCAGATGGAATCCAGTGTCAGGCTAATCATCTGGCCGGTCTTGGCCAGCGCAGCAACAAAGCCCTCAAACAGGCCAAACTGTCGCACATGCTGCATATTCTGAGGCCAGTCGACTTGCTGCACGCCAGCGCCTATGTAGCCCAGCGAGCGGTTATCCGGACCCTTTCGGCGGCCCGGCGTAATCACCAGCTCGAGCTGCTGCCCGGAACGCTCCACCAGGAACACTAGCGCCTGATCGGGGCTTTGTTGTACCAGTTTAACCAGCGTCTGCCAGCTCGGGGTAGAAGCACCATCAATTG
>JAIBDV010000348.1 GCA_024686055.1 Neptuniibacter sp. | reverse complement strand
TAAACTGGGTTTTATGCTTCCGATAAACATTCATTATGATTATGCAACGAAGCAATGTACGTTTGGTTATAATCTTCTGGCGCAGATGGTTGTTTTATTTGTAGGGGTTTTCTCTTCTGTTTCGTCGTTTGTCTCACAGTCTTATGGTTTTGCTTCTATAGCAATATCAGCCGTTATCTATTCTTTTATATTAATTATATTGACTGAAATTCGTATGCAGTCACTTAAGATTATGGTGTTATCCAGGCTGGAAAATACTGTTTGTCATTAGGGCTATATTTATATTGCCTGAAGGGTAAAGATGCCTCGTTATGAAAACCACGGACATCAGGTGTCGAACGCTGAAACCTGATGTCCGTGGAGCTGGCTGTTATAGCGTGAAGCGGGTCATTAGCTGACTTTGTTCCAGTACATATCCAGCAGGTACTGGGTCTGTTCACTGATCAGCATGCTGGCCTGTACCTGGTCACTGGCAGGGTTCTGGCTCAGCAGAGTGAAGGCATTCACCATCTGTACTTCCTGTGCCCGTTCGCTGGGCGCTTCGATGAACCTGAACTGTGCCGGCGTCTGCATTTCGCTGCGCTGGGTGTAGCCCACCTTGTGCTCCGGGTCGTTAAAGGCAAAGCCCTGGTTCCAGTCCAGCACAAAGTCGTCCATGCGGAACATGCCGCGCTCCGCCAGGATATCCAGGTCCATCAGGCAGACACCGGCGTTGTAACCAAAATCGAAGGTCGAGGTTTTGCCATCCTGAAAGGCCATCACCCCGGTGCCGCGAATAACGGCATTAGTTTCCTCATCCCGGACGATGGAACCCCCGATATGACACAGGTCCATGTTCGGCTGTAAAAACTCGGTGATGGCACGCATGCAGTACCAGGCCATATCACCGACCGCGCCGGTGGGCTCTTTGTCGGTATCGAAGCGGATGTTGTCACGCTCCATCAGCGGGAAGAAGAAGGTGGAACGTACCGCCTGGCTTTCACCAATCTGCTCGGCCTGGGTTTGCTGAATCTGTTGAGTACGTGGGTGGTGGGCAAAGTGGGTGGCATCCATAAACGCCACGCCATTGTCTTTGGCCGCCTGGGTAATACGCTGCAGTGACTCGTAGCTGGCGAAAGGTTTTTCAGCCAGGATGTGTTTGTGGGCATGGGCGGCGGCCATGGCGATCTCTTCGCGGGCTGAGGTCGGCGTCGCCACATAGACCGCGTCCACCTGATCCGAGCTGATCAGCTGCTGCCAGCTGTCGAATACAAGGCCGATATTATGTTCTGCTGCAAAGGTCTGCGCATTCGCTGGGGTACGGCTGGCAACGGCAACAACCTCTGCGCTGTCGGCCTTCTTAATGGCGTTTGCAACGACGGCGGCGATCATTCCTGAGCCAACAATACCAAAACGTAACTTAGACATGACGCATCCTTAATTAAAGCAGCCTGTTAAAGCCACCTGGTTACTATGTGAACGAGGTTGCTGGTTTAACCAATTCCTCGGAGGGTGAATTTTATGCCAAACGGGTGGTTGAGTAACCACTTATTGTGGACTGCGCTTTGTCGGCAGCTGGCCCAGAGAGGTAAGCCGCCGGTTAGCGTTATTGGTAACCCGTTATCAGAGTTATATCGGGGGGCTTTATGCTGGTCTGTTTAATATAAGTGACTGGGTAAGGCGCAGAGTCAGGAGGGTCTACGTGAGTGTATTTTTTATTTAATTCAGGATTAGCCATCAGCCAGATGATGGAGTCGAACAGAGTGATGCTACTTCATGCCTTTCAGAGGAGCTCACTGTGTACTGCTGGGCTGTATAGGTGAATTATTTTCAGCTGTAGATCTGGCACCTTGATCTGGTTTGTCTTCCTGTGATATACAGCGGTCAATTCGTACCTGTCATCCCGATTTGCTGTTAAGCAATGATTGGAGAGAGCAGGTGTAGTGGTCGTGTCTTTTCATCAGGAGAGTATTTTGCTCAGTTACCGACACTCGTTTCATGCTGGAAATTTTGCCGACATCATCAAGCACATTGTGCAGGTTGAGATCCTCGAGCACCTGACTAAAAAAGATAAGCCGTTTACCTATATCGACACGCATTCCGGGGCCGGGCTGTTCAATCTGAACTCTGAACATGCGCGTAAGCTGGAAGAGTATGCGGGTGGTATCAGCAAGCTGGAGGCGCAGGACTGGCCTGAACTGGCGCGCTATTTTGAGGTAATCGCAGAGCATAACGATGGCAACGCAGAAGGTGCCTACTACCCAGGTTCACCGCTGATTGCTCAGGATTTTCTGCGTGGGCTGGATAAGGCCTGGCTGTATGAATTACACCCGGAAGATTTTCAGCGCCTGAAGCATAATATTGGCCACGATCGCCGGGTGCAGGTGAAGCATGAAGATGGCTTTAAAGGCCTGCTAGGCCTGGTGCCGCCACCGGCACGTCGCGGGCTGGTACTGATTGACCCCTCTTATGAGATCAAGGCGGATTATGACCAGGTGTTCAAGGTTGTAAATACGGCCTATAAGAAATTTTCCACCGGCACTTATGCCATCTGGTATCCAATGGTAAACCGCCAGCAGATTGATGATCTGGAACGCAATTTTGTTCACAGTGGAATCAGGGATATTCAGCGTTTTGAGCTGGGTCTGGCTGCGGATAGCCATGGCCATGGTATGACCGCCACCGGGATGATCGTCATTAACCCACCCTGGGGGTTGATGGATAAGATGTCGGCGGTGTTACCGAAGCTGGTTGATGTGCTGGGCGAGAGCGATGAAGCGTTTTACAAAGCGGATGTACTGGTTGCAGAGTAGTCTGCTGCGGTGCAGATCCTGACTGTTTGTGTGGGTCTTGCGGTGTAAACGAAAAAGCCGGCGCAGATGCGCCGGCTTTTTTGTGGTCGTTCAGTTAGTCCTGGTTGAGTGTTTCAGTGGATTTACAACGACGGCCCAGTGCTGTCATGGCCATATAGAACACCGGGGTGAACAGCAGGCCAAAGAATGTAACGCCCAGCATGCCAGCGAAGACGGCGACGCCCATGGCCTGGCGCATTTCAGCCCCGGCACCGGTGGCCATTACCAGCGGCACCACACCGGCGGTAAAGGCAATGGAGGTCATCAGGATTGGGCGCAGGCGCAGGCGGCAGGCCTCGAGAATGGCTGCTAGCCTGGATTGTCCGCTGTGCTGGCGATCGCGGGCAAATTCAACCATCAGGATGGCGTTCTTACAGGCCAGTGCCACCAGTACAATGAGCGCGATACGGGTGAAAATATTGTTATCCCCGCCCATATACATCACCCCGGCCAGCGCTGACAGAATCGTCATCGGTACGATCAGGATGATAGCCAGTGGCAGGGTCAGGCTTTCGTACTGGGCTGCCAGCACCAGGAATACCAGTACCACTACCAGTGGGAAAATATAGGCCATGGTATTACCGGCCAGGATTTGCTGGTAAGTCACTTCGGTCCATTCGTAGGCAATACCTTCAGGTAGCGCACGTTGTAGCACCAGCTCGATGGCATCACGGGCCTGATCCGAGCTATAGCCGGGTGCCGGGCTGCCGTTGAGCTCGGCGCTGGGGTAGCCGTTATAGTGCATAACCCGGTCCGGGCCGGTAGTGGGCTTCACCGTCAGTACGGAACCCAGTGGCACCATATCTCCGCGACTGTTGCGCACTTCCAGCCGCAGGATCTGCTCCGGGTTGAGGCGGTAGCGAGCATCCGCCTGGGCATTCACCTGATAGGTACGACCAAACAGGTTGAAGTCGTTGACGTACAGTGACCCCAGATAAATCTGCAAGGCATCGAATACTTCACTTAAGGGTACGCCCTGTACCAGCGCCTGCT
>JAIBDV010000361.1 GCA_024686055.1 Neptuniibacter sp. | reverse complement strand
CTGCACGAACAACTGGGGCTGGAACGCAGCTATGGTTTCCTGCTGGCCGCCAGCAGCGCGCCCAGCCTGGTCATGCCAGACGAGTGGCTGAACGCCGTCTGGATCAGCCCACCCGAACAGGGCCTCAACGCCGAGCAACGCGAAGCACTGGTCGCCCTGTACAACCACTGGCACTGGCAGAACAAACAGCCAACGCTGAACCTGCCAGCATGGCAACACAACCCGGATTCACTGAGCGCTTTCTGCCAGGGCTACCTGGCCGGTCACGACTGGCTGCACAATCTGTGGCAGGAAGCACTGGCACGCTTTGCCAGCCCTCAGGATGAACGTACTCTCAGTGGCACCTTGCTACTCTGTATGCATCTGTGCGCCGACGACAGCACATCCACCCCACTGGGCGACAGGATCAGCCGGGAAGAAGCGCAGAACCTGCTCCCAACCAGACTGCATGCGACTGCCCAGCTCGGCCATCGACTGTTTGATGCCTTCCAGCAACAAAGCCAACAGGCCAGAAATCCGCAGCGTAATACCGGACGTAATGACCCCTGCCCCTGCGGCAGTGGTCATAAATTCAAAAAGTGCTGCGCCAGCCAGGTCCGACACACAGAGCCTTAATCTGCGACAACACCATAACCAGACCTTATACCTGCGCCGGTAACTGCCAGTCGATCGGCGTTTTACCCACCTGTTCCAGATACTGATTTGCCTGACTGAACGGCCGACTGCCGAAAAAACCTCGGTACGCCGACAACGGCGACGGGTGCGGCGCATGCAACACCTGATGACGGTTACGGTCAATCACCGCGCCTTTTTTCTGGGCATAACTGCCCCACAGTAGAAACACCACCTGCTCACAGTGCTCATTCACCGCTGCGATCACGGCATCGGTAAACTGCTCCCAGCCCCGGCCCTTGTGGGCATTGGCTTTACTGTCCTCCACCGTCAGCACCGCATTAAGCAGCAGTACCCCCTGCTGCGCCCAGCCCTCCAGATAACCGTGTCCCACAGGCGCAATGCCCAGATCGGTATCCAGCTCTTTATACATATTTACCAGCGAGGGCGGCGTTTTAACCCCTGGCATCACCGAGAAGCACAGACCATGAGCCTGGCCTGACTGGTGATAGGGGTCCTGACCCAGGATCACCACTTTCACCTGATCCAGTGGCGTGACTTCCAGCGCATGAAACCAGTGACTCGAATGCGGGTAAACCAGTTTGCCCGCATCTTTTTCTGCCCGCAGAAACTGCTTTAACCCCCGCATATAAGGGGCATCAAACTCCGCCTGCAATGCAGGCTGCCAGCTGGGTGCTTTATCCAGTGTCATTACAACGCCTCAGATTAACCTTGTTTATGATGCTGTATCACTTGCCAGGCTTCGCGATTCAGCAGGCAACGATACCAGAGTGAATAGTACCGGACTTTTCCTGGTGCATGGGCGATCAGGCCCGAAGCCAGAACCACACTGCAGTACACCCAGGCCTGAGGCGTGGGCCACCACAGGTGGGCGCAGGCCAGCAACACCAGCTTAAGCACAATCACCTGGCCACGCAGCTGCAGCAGCCAGATGCCATCCACATAAATCTCTTTCACCACCATCAAGCCGCCGCTGAGTGTCGCCAGCCACAGCCAGCTGGACCACTGCACCAGCGGCAAACCATACAGATAACCACCGGCCAGCCCGGCGATTCCCAGTAAGTGCAGGCTGCGCAGTACAATACTGAGCCAGCGACGGCCTGGAATATCACGTTTTTTTTCGGCCACCAGCCAGTTCATCGAATGCCCCCTAACAACACAATACAGGTTACGCAGCCCTGCCCTTGCCGCCTTTCAACAACGTCCAGCCATCAGCTTACCCCGCCTGACAGGTACAAAAAAGCCGCGACAGGCGCGGCTTTTTAACAGAACGATCAGAGAATGCTGTTACACCCGTGGACGCATCGCCGGGAACAGGATAACGTCACGGATGGAGTCACAATCAGCAAAGAACATCACCAGACGGTCGATACCAATACCTTCACCGGCAGTCGGTGGCAGGCCGTATTCCAGCGCATTGATGTAGTCATCATCGTAGTGCATGGCTTCATCATCACCGGCGTCTTTATCGGCCACCTGAGCACGGAAACGCTCAGCCTGGTCTTCAGAGTCATTCAACTCGGAGAAACCGTTAGCAACTTCACGGCCGCCGACAAAGAACTCGAAGCGATCAGTGATATGCGGGTCGTTATCGTTACGACGGGCCAGTGGCGAAACTTCAGCCGGGTATTCAGTGATAAACGTTGGCTGCGACAGACGGTCTTCAACGGTTTTCTCGAAGATTTCAATCTGCACCTTGCCCAGACCGTAGCTATCTTTCAGCGGGATACCCAGTTTGTCAGCTACCGCACGGGCAGACTCTGCATTGTCGATATCAGACGCCGTCAACTCCGGGTTGTAGTGCAGAATGGAGTCAAACACACTGATACGAGTAAACGGCGCCGCCAGATCGTACTCTTCATCCTGGTACGTCAGCGTCGTGGTTCCCAGTACATCGGTCGCCAGCGTACGCAGCATCTCTTCGGTCAGGTCCATCAGATCATTAAAGTCTGCATAGGCCTGGTAGAATTCCAGCATGGTAAATTCAGGATTGTGACGCGTCGACAGACCTTCGTTACGGAAGTTACGGTTGATCTCGAACACACGCTCAATACCACCGACAACCAGCCGTTTGAGGTACAGCTCCGGCGCGATACGCAGGTACATATCCCGGTCCAGCGCATTATGATGAGTAACAAACGGACGGGCAGAAGCACCACCCGGAATCACCTGCAGCATTGGCGTTTCCGCTTCGATAAAGCGACGCTCTTCCAGGAAGCGGCGGATACCGGAAACCACTTTAGAGCGAATCTCGAACACCCGACGGGATTCTTCATTGGTGATCAGATCAACATAGCGCTGACGGTAGCGCATCTCGGTGTCCTGCAGGCCTTTATGCTTATCCGGCAGTGGACGCAGGCTCTTGGTCAGCAGCTGGTATTCACCCAGGTCAACGTACAGGTCGCCTTTACCAGATTTGTGCAGCTCACCGGTTACGCCAACGATATCACCCAGATCCAGACTTTTGGCAAACGGGCGTGAAGCCTTGTTCACGTACAGCTGAATACGACCACTCATATCCTGCAGTACCATAAAGGCACCACGGTTAAGCATGACACGACCAGCAATGCTTACCTTGATGCCTGCTTCAGCCAGCTCTTCTTTGCTCTTATCGCCGTGCGCATCCTGCAGATCCTGCGCGTAGCTGTCACGGCGGAAACCGTTCGGGAAAGCATTGCCCGCTTCACGCAGTGCAGCCAGTTTTTCACGGCGCTCGGCGATCAGACGGTTTTCATCTTGTGGCTGAGTATTGTCAGACATCGTGGTGTTAAACCTTTCTATTCAGATGTTTCAGTAACAAATTAGGGTGGACGGTCTGTGGTTACAGACCGGCTTTCAGGCTGGCTTCGATAAACAGATCCAGATCACCATCCAGCACTTTATCGCAGTTGCTGGACTGTACGTTGGTGCGTAGATCCTTGATCCTCTGATCATCCAGTACGTAGGAACGGATCTGGCTGCCCCAGCCGATATCAGCTTTGTTATCTTCCTG